>NZ_BCQU01000062.1:0-39352 GCF_001552235.1 Actinomadura rubrobrunea NBRC 15275
GGACCATCCCCGCGTGTGCGGGGCCGACCAGGCAGGAAACAGGAAGGGCCCCGCCGGTCTCGGACCATCCCCGCGTGTGCGGGGCCGACCTGGCGGACGCGCTGGCGCAGCGGGGCTACCAGGGACCATCCCCGCGTGTGCGGGGCCGACGCTTACTGACCTGGGAGTCTACGACGGCAATAACAGGTTTTCATTCAGTTGGATTCGCCAACTCTGGCTGCATCTCGTTTCTCTCCCGACGGCCTCAGGCCAACGCCATGACGGTGCCGTCCGCGCGATGGGCGGACGTGTTACTCCACGGGGATCATGTACGCCAGCTCGTACCGGTCGGTGGGCACGATGATGTCCGCCGTCTCTACCGGCCGCTCGGCAGTCGAGTACGTCCGTTGGATCACCATCACAATCGACCCGAGCGGCTCGTCCAGCTCGGCCGCCTCCGCCGCAGTGATCGAGCGGGCCGTAATGATCTCGCTCGCCATGCCGATTTCGTGGCCGATCGCGCGCATCCGCGCCACGACACCGGCACCGGCGTATGGGCCGTCCTCGGGCAGCATGACCGGCGTGCCGCCCGTCAACTCCAGCGGCTCCCAGCTCGTGGACAGCATGACGGGCACGTCGTCCGCGAGAAAGATGTAGTGCGTGCACATCACCGGATCGCCCTCGCCGATGCCGAGCCGCTCGGCGACCGCCGGTGATGCCGCATCGGTCCGCGAGTTGGACCGCCACGTCCCAGTGCTGCCCTGCGACTCCATATCCGCGCGAAAAGGCGACCGTCCCCGGCCGCGTGCCTCGCGATACCACGAGCGGGTCAGGCGCTGCACCCGGGGACGCTCCCGCACGTAAGTGCCGGATCCAGATCGTGACTCGACGTACCCCTCGGCTATCAAGACCTGCACGGCCCTCATGGCGATCTTGTCGGACACACCATGCAGCTCGGCGAGTTCGCGCCGCCCGGGGATCTTGTCGCCCGGAGCCAGGCGACCGTCGACGATCTGTCGGCGGAGATCGTCGGCGATGCGCAGATACGCGGGCTGCATAGGGGCTCCGGGGTGACAGTGGCGATCGGTCTTGGGGGATAGCTTGACAAGTGGGGTACCCCAGTCGCAAGCTGGGTACCCCGCTCACCGAGCGTTAGGGAGGCATCACGCTGAGAGGCGGCCATGGATTGGACGCAGATCTACCCGGGCCTGCCGTCCATGGTGCCGGCGATTAGGGCGTTCGTTCGCGGCTTGCTTGGTGACACCCCTCGGACTGATGACGCCGAACTCGTGGCATGCGAACTGGTCACCAATGCCCTGCGCCACACTCCCAGCGGAAGCGATGGCGGAAAGGTCGCTGTCACCGTCGCAACCGTTCCGGGATGCGCGCGGATCACCGTCGCTGACGCAGGTAGCGGTGCCTGGACACCGCCCGTAAGTACCGATGACATCGCCGAGTACGGCCGTGGGCTGCTCATCGTCTCCGTGTTGGCCGATCGGTTCGGTCACGAAGCAAACGACGAAGGCCAGGCTGTGTGGGCTGAGTTCGAGTGGCACGACGAGGCCAGCTCATGAACGTCACGACCCTGGAGAGGCTGGCTGTGTCGAGGAGAACCGCAGCCGGTGCTCGCCCGCCCTGCGTGCCGGCTGCGCCCCCGAACGTCGCACAGCTGCCTGCCCGGACGTCCGCGGAGTTCGACGGGCGGGGGCTGTGCGGCCTGGTCGTCCGGAGTGGTGACCCGGACGCGCCGCGCACCCCGCACCATCGCGCGGCTCCCAGCGGACTGTCTCGCACTTCGATGCGCTGCCCGCTTCTGCGGAGGCTCGGCATGGAATACCCGGCGCCTGGCTGCGCATCCCCCTCCCTCAACCATCGCCACGGTGAGAGCCGATGAATGACTCCCGACATGACGCCGCGCGGCATGCCGAACTATCCGCACTCAGGGCCAGCTTCCCCGGAGTGGTCGTCTGGTACGGCCAGTGGACCCGTCGCTGGTGGGCGATATGGGGCGGAGTGCTCGTAGAGGGCAACACCCCCGGTCACCTCGGCCAGCAGCTAGCCCGCCGACACACTGCGCCGACCATCGCCGCGCCACCACCGCCTCAGCCTCAATGGCAGGGGCGGCCGTGCTTGCACGGCAGACAGCGGTGCGGCGGCTGGCAGGATTGCGCCTGCCGCCCGTTCAGGGAGCCGCAGTGATTGCGACCCTGTGGGGCGCTTGGCGTGACAGGTTCGGCCGCGTCTACCTGGTCGAGGCAGCCGATCCCGCCGAGCTTGGGCGGCGCCTGGAGGACGCGGGCGTGCGCCTCGTCCTTCCGCCGCAGGCGCCGAGCATGCCGGGGGCGGGCGGGATGACGGCCGGGCTGTGGTCTCCGCCCGCACCTGCATGGCGGCCGGCGCCGTCTCAGTCGTCATCCTCGCCGCGTCGCCGTCATGAACCGCGGCGCAGGGGCCTGCTGGCGCGGCTGCGGGACCAGGTGGCTTCCACCGACGACTGGAACTGGTAAGCCGGGGCGGCCGCGTGGTGCGCACCTTCCCCCAAGTCCCACGCCGCCGCCCCTACCAACGCCGCACCCCCCGACGCAGCCCGCTGGCGTCTCCCCCTCGGGGGTGCGGCCCCGAGACGGCGGGGCTGGGCACGGCGCGGCGTGGCCCGCCCCGCTACCGAGGCCTCGAGGTGAGGGCGCGCATTCGCGGCCGCGGAACTTCAACCACGAAGCGCGTCAGAAAGGGGCAAGACCCCATGACCATCACCGATGGGCCGATCACCGGCTGCATTGACTGACCAAACAGCGAGACGGCCACCGCCAGGGGCCGCTGGCTCCGACCTCCATGTATGCCGGGGGCACGCGAGACCATCCCCGCGTGCGCGGGGCCGACAGCCCCCGACGCCTGACCACCCCCGAGCTGTGGGGATCAGCCCCGCGTGCGCGGGGCCGACGTCGAGCACGGCGACCTCCCGGTCTGGGCCGCGCGGATCATCCCCGCGTGCGCGGGGCCGACCAGCCGCTCCAGCGCCACCCGCTCAGTCACCTCGGATCATCCCCGCGTGCGCGGGGCCGACGACCTGAACCTGTGCGGGACCTGCGTGCAGGCGGGATCATCCCCGCGTGCGCGGGGCCGACCTGGTCTCGGCCGTCTGCGCGCCTGCGACCTGGGGATCATCCCCGCGTGCGCGG
Source organism: Actinomadura rubrobrunea NBRC 15275 (assembly GCF_001552235.1). NCBI lineage: Bacteria > Bacillati > Actinomycetota > Actinomycetes > Streptosporangiales > Thermomonosporaceae > Actinomadura > Actinomadura viridilutea. Next base: position 3,159 of record NZ_BCQU01000062.1, read on the forward strand.
GGCCGACAGCTGTCCGCTCTGCGCGAATCAGCTCGCACTGGGATCATCCCCGCGTGCGCGGGGCCGACGTCGCGCTGACCGGCGCCGCAACATACTGCGCGGGATCATCCCCGCGTGCGCGGGGCCGACATGCCACCGAACGACGAGTCGCCCGTCGGCGGCGGATCATCCCCGCGTGCGCGGGGCCGACCGGGACGCCGGGAGGCAGATCGAGTGCGTTGGCGGATCATCCCCGCGTGCGCGGGGCCGACCAGCTCCCCCTCGTCCAGATTGCGGCGGTCTCGGGATCATCCCCGCGTGCGCGGGGCCGACGCCGGTGGTGTGGCCGCCTACGCCTCCTACCGGGGATCATCCCCGCGTGCGCGGGGCCGACGCTTACTGACCTGGGAGTCTACGACGGCAAGGACAGGTTTTCATTCAGTTGGATTCGCCAACTCTGGTCGCATCGGGTGGTCAGGTGTCGGGGTGAGCGTGGGTGACGCGTAGCTTGGACTGGCGGTGGCCTGTGCGTTCCCAGTCGTCCATGAGGTGGGCGGTCAGGCCGTGCTTGGCGGCGAGTGTGATGAGGGTGTCGGTGCGGTAGTAGAAGTCCTCGCGCAGGACGTTGTGTTCCTCGCCCTCGGTGCGGTTGAACGTGAAGTCGAAGAAGCCCCCGGGGGCCAGCACCCGTCCGACGTTCGCCAGGCACTCGTCGATGACTTGGATGGGGGAGTGCGAGAACACGCTGTGCGCGTGCACGACGGTGAAGTACGCCTCGGGCAGGAAGTCCAGTCGTAGGTCGCGGACGAGTGTCAGGTGTGGCAGGCGGTCCTGTAGGCCGTCGCGGACGATGGTGTCCTGAGCGGCGAGCAGGATGTCGGGGGAGATGTCCACGCCGTAGTAGTGCCCGGGCTCCAGGTACCGGATGAACAGTCGCCCGGCGCGCAGGTTGCCGCAGCCGATCTCCAGCATCCGGTCTCCGGGCGTCAGGCCGTGCCCGGTCAGGTAGTCGAACTGCAGGCGGCCGATCCGCTCCCAGTGCGCACGCGAGGCGGCGCCGACCGCCCCGTACGGGCTGCGCGCCGTGTCCGAGCGCATCACCGCCCGGTAGAAGCTGACGTGGTCGCGGGCCCGCGCCCGCAGCCACGCGTCGCGGGCCAGTCGGCGCGCGTACGGGACGATGCGGTGCGGATTGCGGGCGGCGTAGCCGAGCTTGTACGACAGGCGCGCCCGGTTCTTGACCCCCATGGAAGGAACATTCCCGGCTTGTCCGGCGGAACGGAGAAGAATCAGGCAATGAATGGAAAAGATGATGGAAGAAATATTCCACGTCTTATTACTGGATGTTCCGGAATGTTTCCGTCATGCTGAAACGCATGAACGGTGAGCTGGATCGGGCCCGGGTCGCCAAATACGTGGCGGCCCGCCGGGGGGCGCTCGGGTTGACGCAGGAGCGCCTCGCCGAACGCGCCCAGGTCACCGTGAAAACCGTCTACAACCTGGAGTCGGCCGGGCGGTGGCCGCAGGCGCGCACCCGGGCCGCCGTGGAGGCGGCGCTGGAGTGGCAGCCCGGCGACCTGATGCGCATCGCGGAGGGGGACGAGCCGTCCGCGGAGCGGGGCGAGGCGCCGGACGAGACGGCCGTGACGCTGCGCGAGCTGGAGGAGCTCAGCGCCTACTTCGCCGACTTGCAGGCCGATTCGGGGGAGAAGCGCCGGATGGCGCTGGCCTTCCTGCGCGCCCTGTACGGGGAGCCGGAGGGTCGCTGACCGGGTCCGGTCCGACTTTTCGCGAGATCTGAAATCTTTCCAGGTGTGACTGGTTGTTGCGGTCCCGACGCTCTGGGCACACTGGGGGCGCCGGTTCAGGTCAGCGCCCCCGTCGGCCCCGTCCCGGCCTGACACCGGTCCGCCGCGGCGGGAAGCACGCTCCCCGAGCCGTGACGTCCGCGCGACGAGCGGCAGGGGTCTCAGCCTGGCGCGCCGGGGCCTGGGCGACTGGGAAGGCGGCCCCGGTGCGCCAGCCCGCCGGGGCGGGGCGGCCGCGACGGCCGTCGCTTGGCGAAAGGTTGACGTACGGTCGGTGCGACACGCCGCGGCCGCGCTAGGAGATCGTCGGTCTCCCCGCTACAACTGATCTGCTCTGATCGGCAGGGGTCACGGGGGGACCATCATGATCAAGAAGGCGCGAGGGCGCGTCGTCGCGCGCGGCTTCGTCGTGCCGCTGGCGGCGGCGCCGCTGCTCGGAACCGTCCCGGCGTCGGAGCGGGCGGACGCCGCCGCGGCGCGGCCGTGGCCGCCCGCGGGCGTCTCCGCCCCTTCGGAGGGGACCGGCGTGTACAACCGGGCCTCGACGGCCGCCGGGAAGCCCAAGGCGACGAAGGGCCTCATCATCACCACGTCCGCTCCGCGCGGGCCGCTGATGCCGGGCCGCACCTACAACTGGCCCTTCGCCGTGACCAACAAGAGCCACCGGAAGCTCGGCCCGCTGGTGCTGCGGATGCGGATGCCCAAGCCGCTGCGGTACGTGTCCGGGCAGCGCAACTGCTCGTTCTCTCACGGGGTGGCGTCCTGCCGGCTCGGCACGCTCCGGCCGGGCCAGACGGTGGTGGGCGTGCTCACCGCCAAGGTGGCCGAGAACGCCCGGCCGGGCCAGGCGGTCGGCGGCAAGATCACGGTGACGTGGGGGCGGCCGCCCACGGTCAGCCGCGCCTTCCCGCTGGTGAAGGTGGCCCGGACGGCCGACCTGTCGGTGGTGCAGCGGGCGTCGGGCCGCATCCGGGCCGACCGGGCCGTCACCTACGTGGTGCGGGTGCGCAACGCGGGACCGTCCCGGGCCCGGGGCGTGGTCGTCGCCGTCAAGGTGCCGGGCGGCATGAAGAACGTCGTGTGGATGCAGCGGGGCAAGTGCGTCCGGCACCCGAGGTTCCTGACGTGCCGCCTCGGCTCCATCCGGCCGGGGCGGGAGCGGACGCTCCGTTACACCCTCAGGCCGCGCCGCGGCGGCGGTTTCCGGCCGGGCATCGTGTTGCGCTCCGGGGCCAAGGTGACCGCCTCGACCCGCGATCCCAACCCGGCCAACAACGCCGCCACCGCAGCAACGAAAGTGCTGCCCGCGCGCCGCGGCGCGTGACCCGTCCGCGGACGGGTACGCCATGGGGCCCTGGGATTCCAGGGCCCCATGGCATGCGCGGGGCCCGTCTGATACGAGGATGGACCCATGCGTCTTCGGATCTTCACCGAACCCCAGCAGGGGGCGAGTTACGAGACATTGCTGTCGGTCGCCAAGGCCGCCGAGGCCCTCGGCTTCGACGCGTTCTTCCGCTCCGACCACTACCTCAAGATGGGCGAGGTGTCCGGGGAGCCGGGCCCGACCGACGCCTGGATCACGCTGGCCGGGCTGGCCCGCGAGACGTCCCGGATCCGGCTGGGCACGCTGATGACGGCGGCCACGTTCCGCTACCCGGGGCCGCTGGCGATCTCGGTGGCGCAGGTCGACCAGATGAGCGGCGGCCGGGTGGAGTTCGGCATCGGCACCGGCTGGTTCGACGCCGAGCACACCGCCTACGGCATTCCGTTCCCGAGCCTGAAGGAGCGGTTCGAGCGGCTGGAGGAGCAGCTGGAGATCATCACCGGGCTGTGGCGGACGCCCGCCGGTGAGACGTTCTCCTTCGAGGGCGCCCACTACGCGCTGACCGACTCGCCGGCGCTGCCCAAGCCCGCCCAGCCGGGCGGCCCGCCGATCCTGCTCGGCGGCCTCGGCGCCAAGCGCACCCCGCGGCTGGCGGCCCGCTACGCCGACGAGTTCAACGTGCCGTTCTGCCAGGTCGACGACACCCGCGCCGCCTACGAGCGGGTCCGCGCGGCCTGCCAGGAGGCCGGGCGGACCAAGCCGATGGTGTACTCGGCGGCGCAGGTGGTGTGCGTCGGCCAGGACGAGGCGGAGGTCAAACGGCGGGCCGACGCCATCGGCCGCGAGGTGCCCGAGCTGCGCCAGAACGGGCTGGCCGGAACGCCCAACGAGGTCGTCGACAAGCTCGGCAGGCTCGCCGAGATCGGCACCGAGTGCGTCTACCTGCAGGTCCTCGACCTGAGCGACCTGGACCACCTCGAGCTGATCGCCTCGAAGGTCCTCGACCAGGTCTGACCTTGGGGGGCGTCCAGCGGGACGGCGTCGCCACGGGCCGCCGCCCGCGCCGGTTCTCGGGCGCGGGCGGCGGCTGCCCGTCTTCTGCCAGGGCCCCGTGCGAGGGCGTGCAAGGCGAGGACGCCGGTGTCAGGCGGTCGCCTGGGCGGCGGGGTCGGGGGCGCCGTCGCCGGAGGCGTCCTCCTGCGGACGGGCGCGCCGGGGCAGCAGGAAGGTGAGCAGGAACGTCATCCCCATCATCCCGATGACGACCCACAACGTGGCGGTCATCGCGTCGCTGAAGCCCTCCTTGGCCGAGCGGTCCGCGGCCGCGCCGACCGCCTGGCGGATGGCGGGGGCCGAGGCCGGAGCGGCGGACGCGACGGCGGCCACGTCCCGCTCCAGGCGCACGCAGGAGGCCGGCACCTCGGTGCCGTCCTCGACCGAGGCGCGATCGCGCCCGCACGCGCGCAGTCCCGTGACGATGCGGTCCTGGTCGGCGGCGGCGACGGAGGCGGCGGCCAGCCGCTCGCGCAGGGCCGGCGCGCCGTGGTCGACCTCGGCGGCGACCTGCCCGCCGAGCAGGCCGAAGAACACGGTGCCGAGCACGGCGGCGCCGAGCGCGCTGCCGAACTGCTGGACGGCGGTGAGGGTGCCGCCCGCGGAGCCGGTCTCGTGCGGCTCCACCCCGGCCACCACGATGTCGAAGAACGGGGCCATGAGCAGGCCCATGCCCGCGCCGCAGACGATCAGGGCGGGGGCGAGCTGCCACGGCCCGACGCCGACGCCCGCGATGTGCAGGGTCAGCACGATGCCCGCGATCCCGGCGGCCATGATGGCGGTGCCGCCGTGGATGACGGAGCGGCCGAACCGCTGCACGGCCTGCGCCGCGCCGAAGCCGATGACGATGCCCAGCGACCACGGCACCTGGGACAGCCCGGCCTTCAGCGGGCTGTAGCCGAGCCCCATCTGCAGGTAGAGGGTGAACACCAGGGCGAGCCCGGTCATGCCGGAGAAGAACACCGTGCCGACCAGCAGGCCCGCGGTGAAGCCGCGCTTGCGGAACAGGCCGGGGAGCACCAGCGGGTCGCCGCCGGCGCGCTGCCGGCGCGTCTCGTGCCAGCCGAAGACGCCGAACACCGCGACCGACAGGGCGAGCAGGCCGAAGATCCACGCGGGCCAGTCCAGCTCGCGGCCCTGGACGAGCGGGTAGACCAGCAGGCCCGCGCCGAGCGCGGCCAGGGCGGCGCCGGGCAGGTCGAGGCGGACCGCGCCGCCGCCCTCCTCGCGGGGCAGGTAGCGCAGGCCCGCCAGCACGGCCGCCAGGCCCAGCGGCAGGTTGACCAGGAAGATCATCCGCCAGCCGGTGCCGAACAGGTCGGCGTCGGTCAGCCAGCCGGCCAGCACCGGTCCGCCCACCGAGGACAGCCCCATGATCGGGCCGAAGGCGGCGAACGCCGTGCCCATCTCCTTCGGCGGGAACATGTGCTTGATCATGCCGAGGCCCTGGGGCAGCATCAGCGCGCCGCACAGGCCCTGCGCCACGCGCGAGCCGACCAGCATGCCGGGCGACTGGGCCAGTGCGCACAGCAGCGAGGCCAGGGTGAAGCCGGCGGCGCCGAGCAGGAACATGCGGCGGCGCCCGTAGAGGTCGCCGAGCCGTCCGCCGGTGATGAGGCCGACCGCCATGGCGAGGGTGTAGCCGGCGGTCAGCCACTGGATGGTGTCGGCCGAGCCGCCGAGGTCGGCGCGGATGGTGGGCGCGGCGATCGTGGTGATCAGCGCGTCCAGCATGTCCATGACCTCGCCGGCGAGGATCACCATGAGGGCCGCCCAGCGCCACCGGTAGGCGGGGGCGGCGTCCGTGTCGGTCATCGAGTTCTCCTGGAGGGTCGCGTCCGGTGGGGCAGTCGCCGGATCGAACGTTGTTCGCTTATACGAACAGTGTTCCACAACAGGAACGCTGTTCGTCACACGTACACTGTTCGCGGGTATGCAGAGAAGGGCCGCGTTCTCTCTCGCCTACAGAGAAGATATATCGCATCCGCGGCTAGTCAAGATATGTCGCAAAGACGGGGAGGTCCTGTGTCGGACACCGGCGTCCCGGAGGTGCCCGCACCGCCCTGGCGCAGCAGGCGAAAGACGGCCGGGCCGCCGCGCCGACCGCTCAGCCAGGAGCGCATCGTCGACGCCGCGCTGCGGGTGCTGGACGCCGAGGGCCTGGACGCGGTGAGCATGCGCCGCGTCGCCCAGGAACTGGGCACCGGCCCCGCGTCCCTCTACGCGCACGTCTCCGGCAAGGAGGAGCTGCTGGAGCTCATGCTCGAACGGGTCGCGGGGGAGATGCGGATCCCCGAGCCCGATCCGGAGCGCTGGAGCGAGCAGCTCAGGGAGGCGGCCCGGGAGATGTATCGGGTGCTCGGCGCGCACGCCGACATCGCCCGCGCGTCGATGGCCACCATCCCCACCGGGCCCAACGCGATGCGCCTCAGCGAGGGCCTGCTGTCGATCATGCTGGCGGGCGGGGTGCCGCCGCAGATCGCCGCCTGGACGCTCGACCTGCTCGCGCTGTACGTGACCGCCCACGTGTACGAGGGCTCGCTGCACCTGGCCAAGCAGCGCGCCAGCGGAAAGGGGCGCGAGCAGTACATGGCCGACTTCCTGGGCCAGGTCCGCTCCTACCTCGTCAGCCTGCCGCCCGACCGGTTCCCGAACACCGTCCGGCATGTCGACGAGCTGATGACCGGGGACGGGGACGACCGGTTCGAATTCGGCCTCGACCTGCTCATCCGCGGTCTGGAGTCCTACGTCCGCACGCGCCCGGCCGACGCCGGAACCGGCCCGGCCGGCGACGGGTGAGGACGCGTCAGGCGGTCAGCGGGGCGAGGACGCATTCGAAAGGCGGCCTGGCGGGGCGCGCTCTTGGCGGCGTCCCACACGGCGAACACCACGTGGTCGAAACGCCCGGCGCCGGCGGGTCGGCGAACGCCCGCGAAACCTCGTCCGGGTCGTTGCGGAACACCCCGCAGCCTCACGCGCCCAGCACCAGCCGCCGATGCCCGTGGCGCGCCGCAACCGCGTGGATCTTGCGGGCGCGCAGGCGCGGCGCCTCCGGGTTCCGCGCGGCCTGCCAGGAGGCGGGGCGGACCAAGCCGATGGCTCACTCGGCCGCGCCTGGACCGCCTCGAGCTGATCGCCTCCAAGATCCTCGGCCAGGTCTGACCCTGGGGTCGTTCGACGGACGGCGTCGCCACGGGCCGCCGCTCACGCCGGTCCTCGGGCGCGGGCGGCGGCCCGTGTCCCGGGGGTCGCCCGGACGGCGGAGGCGATCCCCTGGCTGATGGGGCCGACGGCTCGCCGAGCCGTCAGCAGAGCAGGCGGCGAGGAGTGACCACGCCCGTCTCGTAGGCGAACACGACCAGCTGGGCGCGGTCGCGCGCGCCGAGCTTGGTCATGATGCGGCTGACGTAGGTCTTGGCGGTGGCGGGGCTGACGTGCAGCCGTTCGGCGATCTCGGCGTTGGACAGGCCCTCGGCGATCAGCCCCAGCACCTGGCGTTCGCGGTCGGTCAGCACCTCCAGGCAGGGAGCCGCGGCCTGCGGGTCGACGCGTCCGGCGAGGTCGGCGATGAGGCGGCGGGTGACCGACGGGGCGATCAGCGCGTCCCCGCGGGCCACCACCCGCACCGCGTGGATCAGCTCGGCGGGTTCGATGTCCTTGAGCAGGAAGCCGCTGGCCCCGGCGCGCAGCGCCCCGTAGATGTACTCGTCGAGCTCGTAGGTGGTCAGAATGATGATCTTCAGGTCGCCGAGCAGGGGGTCGGCGACGAGGTGCCGGGTGGCCTGGATGCCGTCCATGCCCGGCATGCGGATGTCCATGAGCACGACGTCGGGGCGCAGCCGGCGGCAGCGGCGCACGGCCTCGGCGCCGTCGCCGGCCTCCCCGGCGACGGCGATGCCGGGCTGCCCCTCCAGGATGGAGCGGAACCCGACGCGCACGAGGGTCTGGTCGTCGGCGAGCAGAACGTTGATCATGATCGCTCCCGCAGCGGCAGCCTGGCCGTGACCCGGAATCCGTCGTCGCCGCACGGTCCGGCGCGCAGGTCGCCGCCCAGCGCCGCCGCGCGCTCGCGCATCCCGCGGATGCCGTAGCCGGGGCCGTTCCCGGGGGCGGCCGCGCCGGCCCCCGTGTTCTCGACGTGGATGTACAGGTCGTCGGACTCGGCATGGATGCGCACCACGGCCTCTTTGGCGCGGGCGTGGCGCGCGACGTTGGTCAGCGCCTCCTGGACGATGCGGAAGGCCGCAAGGTCGACTTCGGGGGGCATGCGGGGCGGCGTGTTCTGGACGGTGGTGCTGACCTGGAGTCCGGCGCGTCCGGCCGTGGCGACCAGGTCGGGCAGGGAGGCCAGGCCGGGGGACGGCGCCGTCGGGTCGGCGTCGTCGGCGTTGCGCAGCACGCCCAGGGTGGCGCGCAGCTCGCGGCCGGCGTCGCGTCCGGCGTCCCGGATGACGGTGAGGGCCTCGACCAGCTCGGCGCGCAGCGCGGGGCCGTCGAGGCGCCCCTCGGTGAGGTGGAACAGCGCCGCCCCGGCCCGCACGTTGATGAGCGAGATGTTGTGCGCCAGCACGTCGTGCAGCTCGCGGGCGATGCGCATGCGCTCCTCGGTGGCGCGGCGGCGCCCGTCGGCCTCGCGGCCGCGCTCGGCCTCGGCGGCGCGCCGTTCCACCTCGGCCAGGTACGCGCGGCGGTTCCAGGTGACCCCGCCGACCGCCAGCACCGCCAGCAGCCAGCCGGCCACCAGCACGGCGTTCTCCTCCTGCCCTTGGACCGAGCCGCGCTCGTCGACGGCGCCGTGCAGGAGCATGCCCATGAACCCCACCACGGCGAGGACGACCGCCACGGGCAGCCGCCCCTCCGCGGCGGCGGTGTAGAGGGCGACGATGTAGGCGACGAAGACGGGGCCGCCCGACTCGCCGAGCGCGCCCGACACCGCCGTCAGCACCAGGGTCAGCACCAGGACGGCGACGGGGTGGCGGCGGCGCAGCGCCAGCGCGCCGCAGGCGGCGACCGCGGCGGCGATCTGGCCGGCGGCGGGGCCCGGGCCGTCCTGCGTGACGGCCGCGCCGAGCACCAGCGCCAGGGTGGCGGCGGCGATCGCCGCGTCGAGGAGCAGTCCCCGCGGCGGGCGGTGGAGCCTCATCACACCCCTTCGAAGACACGGTCGGGCAAATGATATACATGACTACTATTCCTGTAAACATGGCGACTGTCTGTCTCCCGAGGGAGACGACGACATGTCATCCCGCGGCCGACGACACGGCCGCCGAAGGCCGGGACGATGCGGGCATGGACGCCGAGACGCTCGACCTCGCGCGCCTGCAGTTCGCGATCACCTCCGGCGCGCACTTCCTGTTCGTGGCGCTGACCTTGGGGCTGGCCGTGGTGGTGGCGGCGGTCCAGACGCGCGCCACCGCGTCCGGCTCCGACGCGCACTGGCGGATGACCAGGTTCTGGGGTCAGCTCTACGTCATCAACTACGGCATGGGCATCGTCACCGGCCTGGTCATGGAGTTCCAGTTCGGCCTGAGCTGGAGCGGTCTGACCACGGTGGCGGGGGACGTGTTCGGCGCCCCGCTGGCGATGGAGGCGCTCGTCGCGTTCTTCATCGAATCCACGTTCCTCGGCCTGTGGATCTTCGGCTGGGGGCGGATCAACCGGTGGGTCCACCTGGCGCTGCTGTGGGTCGTCGCCCTCACCGCCTACGCCTCGGCGTACTGGGTCATCGCCGCCAACGGGTGGCTGCAGAACCCGGTCGGCGCCGAGCGGCGCGGCGACCGGATGGTGCTGGTGGACCGGGCCGCGCTGCTCGCCAACCCGGACGCGCTGATCGCACTGGCCCACGTGGCCGGCGCGGGGCTGCTGGCCGGCGGCCTGTTCGTGGCGGGCGTCAGCGCCTACCACCTGCGGCGCCGCGGCGCCGACGAGGAGGTGTTCCGCCGGTCGCTGCGCACCGGTCTGATCGTGGCCGCGCCCGCCGCGCTCTTCACCGTCGGGGTCGGCTTCAACCAGTTCCGGGTGGTCGCCGGGCACCTCCCGATGAAGTACGCGGTCAGCCGGGGCGACACCGCCGAGCGGGAACGGCTGCAGGCGGAGCTGGCCGCCAGGTTCGGGCCCGGCGACTACAGCCCGCCGGACTGGATCGACATCCCGGCCGCCCTGATGATCAACCTCGGCACGGTGCTGCTCGTGCTGACCGCGGTGAACCTGGCCCTGGCCTACCGGACCCGCGCCGGGGCCGTCACGCGGTTCTGCCGGCGGCTGCTGACCTGGTCCATCGTCCTGCCGTTCGTCGCCGCCGTCGCCGGCTGGGTGTTCCGCGAGGTCGGCCGCCAGCCGTGGGCGATCAACCAGGTGCTGCTGACCGAGGACGCGCTGTCCCCCTCGGTGTCGGCCGGGAGCATGCGGCTCACCCTCATCGCCTTCACCGCGCTGTTCGCCGCGCTGATCGCGCTGGACGCCTGGCTGCTGGCCAGGTACGCCCGGCGCGGTCCGGAGGGGGCGACCCTCGGCGTGCCGCCCGTCCCCGACGAGGAGCCCGAGCCCGTGCCGCAGTTCTGACCGCCACCGCACGCTGACGCTGACAGGGAACGCTCATGGACATCCTCGCCATCGGCCTGCTGGCCGTCGCGGCCGTCGGCTACTTCGTGCTGGCCGGCACCGACCTGGGCGCCGGCATGGCGCTGTTCTTCCTCGGCCGCGACGCCCGGGAGCGGCGCCTGGTGATCGCCGCGTTCGCGCCCTTCTTCCTCGGCAACGAGATCTGGTTGATCCTCACCGCCGGGCTGCTGATCGGGCTGCTCAACGGCCTGGAGGAGGCGCTGTTCGGCGCGCTCTACGAGTCGATCGCCGTGCTGCTCGTCGGCTGGGTGGTCCGGGACGCGGGGCTCTGGCTGCGCGGCCGCCTCGGGGCGCCGCTCTGGCAGCTGTTCTGGGACGGCGCCATCACCGCCGGAAGCTGGACGGTCACCGGCGCCTGGGGCTGGGCCGTCGGCACCGTGCTGCTCTACCGGCTCGACCCGCCGGGCTCGCTGTTCCCCCTCATCGGCGTGGCGGCGACCTGGGTGCTGTTCGGCCTGCACGGGCTGGCCTTCGCGGTCCTGCGGCTGCGCGGCGCGCCCTACGAGCGGGCGCGGACGGTCGCCGGCCCGTCCGGCGAGCGCGTCACGTTCGCCCTCACGTCGATCGGCATGGCCGTGATCCCGCTGGTGGTGGGGGCGCGACTGCCGTTGCGGGAGTCGGTCACCGAGTCCGCGTCCTTCGTGGCCGTGACGACCGCCGTGCTGCTGCCCGTCCTCGTGGCCGCCCAGGCCTGGGTGTGGTGGCTGTTCCGGCACCGTGTCACGGCTCCCACCTACCTGTGAAGGCGCGGCCTGTGAAGACACGGCCTGTGAAGACACGGCCCGTGACACCCGCGGACCTGCCCGGGGTCGATCGGCGACGGCTGCTGTGCGCTCTGGCGCCGCTGGCGGTGCTCCACGGCGCCCTCGTCGTCGCCCAGGCGGAACTGCTGGTCCGGGCGCTGGCGCCGCCGGACGCCGGCCCGCTCCCGTGGCTGGCGGGGGTCGTCGCGCTGCGCGCCTTGACGTCGTGGGCGGCCGCGGCCCTGGCCCACCGCGCCGCCGCACGGGCCAAGGCCGACGTTCGGGCGGCGCTGCTGCGGGTCCGCGGCGGCCCCACGCTGATCGTGCGGGGCCTGGACGCGCTCGACCCGTACCTGACCGGCTATCTGCCGCAGCTGGCCGCGGCCGCCGCGGTGCCGCCGCTGGTGCTGGTGCGGCTGCTGACCGCCGACGCGGCGGCGGGCCTGACGGTGATGGTCACCCTGCCGCTCATTCCGATCTTCGGCGTGCTGGTCGGCCGGTACACCCGCGACGCCACCCGCCTGCAGTGGCGGCGCCTGGAGCGGCTCGGCGGCCACTTCCGCGACGTGCTCGCGGGCATGTCGACGCTGCGCGCCTTCAGCCGCACCGCCCACCAGGAGGGCGAAGTGCGGCGGATGGCCGAGGCGCACCGCCGCGCCACCCGCCGCGTGCTGCGGATCGCGTTCCTGTCCGCGCTCGTGCTGGAACTGGTGGCCACGCTGTCGGTCGCGCTGGTCGCCGTGCCGGTGGGGCTGCGGCTGCTGGACGGCGACATCGCCTACCGGACGGCGCTGCTGGTGATCGTGCTCACCCCCGAGGTGTTCCTGCCCCTGCGCGCCCTCGGCAGCCGCTTCCACGCCTCCGCCGAAGCGCTCGCCGCGGCCGAGGAGACCGCGCGCGTGCTCGGCCGGGCCGCGCCCCGGCCGACCGGCCGGATCCTTCCGCCCGGCGACGGCGACATCCGTCTGGAGGACGTCAGCGTCCGCTACGGCGAGCGGGCCGCCCTCGACCGGGTGTCCCTGGTGATCCGGCGCGGCGAGGCGGTGGCGCTGACCGGCCCGAGCGGCGCGGGCAAGTCCACGCTGCTGGCCGTGCTGCTGGGCTTGGTGACGCCGGACGAGGGGCGCGTCCTGGTGGGCGGCGTCGACCTGCGCGACCTGGACCTGGCCGCCTGGCGCCGCCAGATCGCCTGGGTGCCGCAGACCCCGCACCTGTTCGCCGAGTCCGTGGCCGACAACGTCCGGCTGGGCGCGCCGCGCGCCTCGGCGGACGCGGTGGACCGCGCCCTGGCCGCCGCGCATGCGCGCGGCTTCGTGGAGTCGCTGCCCGACGGGCCGGACACGGTGCTCGGCGAGCGCGGGGCGGGGCTGTCGGCGGGACAGCGGCAGCGCATCGCGCTGGCCCGCGCCTACCTGCGCGACGCCCCGATCCTGCTGCTCGACGAGCCGACCGCGCGGCTGGACCCCGACAGCGAGCGCGCCGTCGTGCAGGCGGCGCGGGGGCTGCTGCGCGGCCGCACCGCGGTGCTGGTCGCGCACCGGCCCGCCCTGCTGGCGGACGCCGACCGGGTGATCCGGCTCAGCGACGGACGCGTCGTGGAGGAGGTGCGCAGATGACCGCGGCGGCCGTCCTGGCGGGGGTCGCGGCGCGGCTGTGCGCGCTGGGCCTGACCGCCTCGGCGGCCTGGCTGATCGCCCGGGCCGCCGAGCGGCCGGAGCTGTCGGCGCTGGGCCTGGCGATCGTCGGCGTCCGCGCGTTCGCGACCGCCCGGGGCGTGTTCGGCTATCTGGAACGGCTGGCCGGTCATGACGCCGCGCTCGGCCGCGCCGCCGCGCTGCGCGTGCGGCTGTACCGCCGCCTGGCGCGCGGCGCCGGACCCGCGCCCGCCCGCGCGGGCGAGGCCCTGACGCACATGGTCGCGGACCTGGAGGCCGGCCAGGACATGCGGCTGCGCTGCACCCTGCCGGCGGTCACGGCGACCGCGGCCGGCGCCGCGGCCGTCGTGTTCTGCTGGATCCTGCATCCCGCCTCGGGCGCGGTGATGGCGGCGGGCGCGCTCACGGCGGGCCTGGCGATCCCGGCGGGGGCGGCCGCAGCGACCCGCCGGCTGGGCGCGCGCCTGGCGGCGGCCCGCGCCGACCTGGCGGCGCGCGTCATCGACCTCACCGACGGCCGCCCCGACCTGGAGGCGTTCGGCGCGGTGGACCGCGCGACGGCCGCGGCCGAACGCCAGGCGCGGCGGATGGCGCGTCTGGAACGCCGCGGCGGCGCGGTGTCCGCCGCGGCCCTCGCGGCCGGCGCCGCCGTGCAGGGGCTGACCGCGGTCGGCGTCGCCGCGGCGTCGGCGGAGGCGGGCGCGGTGACCGGCGCCGTGCTGGCGCTGACCGCGCTGGTCGCCATCGACGCGGTGCTGCCCATGATCACGGCCGCGCAGCGCCACGCCGAACTGCGTCCGGCGCTGGCCCGGGTGCGGCGGCTGCTGCGGCGCGACGCCCCGCTCCCGCCCGACGAGCCGCCGCGCCGCACCTCCGCGGCGGGGCACGTCGCGCTGCGCGGCGTGCGCGTGCGCTTCGGGGACGTGCCCGCGCTGGACGGCGTCGACCTCGACCTGCCCTCCGGGCGCTCGGTCGCCGTGATCGGCGAGAGCGGGGCGGGCAAGTCGACGCTGCTGGAGGTCCTCGCCGGACTCGTCCAGCCAACCGAAGGACTGGCGCTGCTGCGGCCGGCGCGCGGCATGTACCAGGACGCGCACCTGTTCGACACGACCGTCCGCGGCAACCTCCTCATGGCCAAACCGGACGCCGACGACGCCGAACTGCGCGCCGTGCTGCACCGGGTCCGCCTGGGGGAGTGGCTGGACGCGCTGCCCGACGGACTGGCGACCCCCGTGGGGGCGGGAGGCCGGCGCCTGTCCGGCGGACAGCGCCAGCGGCTCCTGCTCGCCCGTGCGCTGCTGGCGGATCCGGAGGTGCTGCTGCTCGACGAACCCACCGAGGCGCTCGACGCCGCGACCGGACGCGCCGTGCTCGCCGACGTGCTGCGGGAGCGGCGCGGCCGGACCACCGTCGTGGTCACCCACCGCGAGGACGTGCTCGACCTGTTCGACGACATCGTCATCATGGCGCGCGGTCGCGTCGTGCTGCACGACACCGGCGCCCCTCAACCGACGCGCCGGGTCTTCCCTTCACGGACGGGCCGGCTCTAGCGGCCGGACGCTCCGGCCGAGCCGAGCCGGTGGACGACCGGCCGGACACCAGCGCACCTCGACCGGGCCACCAGCCCGTCACCACTTCCGCTTAACAGGATCGGCGGCAGTGGTCGACGCGGCTCGAAAGGGCCGCAGTGGAGGTGCAATGGACGCTCACACTGTCGCGGCCGCCGCCACGGACAAGAACCTGGAACTGGTCCTGAAGGTCCTTCCGGCGGTGGTCGTCATCCTGCTCACGTCTGCGGTGTGCGGCCGACTGGCGCTGATGGTGTGGCAGCCCCGGGTGCTCGGCGAGATGGTGGCCGGCGTGCTGCTCGGGCCGACGCTGTTCGGCTGGCTGTTCCCCGACGCGCAGCAGGCCCTGTTCCCGCCCGAGGTGAAGTCGATCCTCTACGTGCTCAGCACCATCGGCCTCACCCTGTACATGTTCCTGGTCGGCGCCGGTCTCGACCACGGCGGCGAGGAGCGCGGCGGGCTGCACCGGCCGGTCGTGCTGGCGGTGTCCGGCATCGTCCCTTCGCTGCTTCTCGGGGGAGCCGCGGGGCTGGCGCTGTCGTCGCAGCTGTCGCGGCCGGACGTCGACCCCTGGCTGTTCGCCGCCTTCATGGGCGGCGCGCTGTCGCTGACCGCGTTTCCCATGCTCGCGAGGATCCTGTATGAACGCGACCTGCACAACTCGCGGCTGGGACGGCTGTCGCTGTTGGCGGCCGCCATCGACGACGCGGCGGCGTGGTGTCTGCTGGCGGTGCTGAGCGCGGTGCACCTGGGCTCGGGCAGCGGGTCGGCGCTGCGCACGATCGTCCTGTCGCTGGTGTTCGCGGCGGTGGCGTTGGGCGTCGTGCGTCCGCTGCTGCGTCCGCTCGGCCGGGCCGTCGCCCGCGCCGGGGACATGAGCCTCGGACAGACCTACCTGGTGGTGCTGGTGCCGCTGACGGCGGGCTGGCTGACCGACTGGATCGGCGTGTACTCGGTGTTCGGCGGCTTCGTCGCCGGGCTGACCATGCCGCGCGACGCGGAGTTCCGGCGGATCCTGCACGACCGGATGATGAACGTCGTGTCGGTGCTGCTGCTGCCCATCTTCTTCACCTTCTCCGGGTTGAACACCCAGCTGAACGGCCTGGGCGGCGGCGCCATGCTGCTGTCGTTCCTGCTGATCCTGCTCGCGGCGTTCGCCGGCAAGTTCTTCGGGTGCTCGCTGGCCATGCGCGGGCTGGGCTTCGGGCCGCGCGAGTCGTACGCGGTCGGCGCGCTGATGAACGCGCGCGGCCTGATGATCCTGATCTTCATCAACATCGGGCTGGCCCAGGGAATGATCACCCGTGAGGTGTTCGCCATGCTCGTGCTGGTGGCCGTCCTCACCACCGCGTCGGCGCTGCCGCTGTACTCGCTGGCCCTGCCGCGGCGGCTGGAGGAGGAGCAGCGCGCCCGCGAACGGTCGCCGGAGAAGGCCGCCCCCGCCCGCGTGGCCTGAGCCGGGACGGACGGCCGGAGCCCGGGCCGTGGCGGGGACGGCCCGGGCTCCGGGGCTCGAGACGCGGACCCGGCGAGACGGGCCCGGAGGGTCGGTCCCAGGAGATCACACTTGCTTCTGGTAGGCGCGGAACGCCAGCGTCGACAGCCACGCGCACACGAGCGCGACGACCAGCAGCCCGGCCGCCCGCGCCAGCACGAAGCCCCAGTCGACCCCGTCGTACAGGGTCTCCCGTCCGATCTCCACCAGCCAGTTCACCGGGTTGCCGCCGGCGACGGCGTCCATCCAGCCGGGCATCACCCGGCGCGGCACGAACGTGGCCGACAGGAACGCCAGCGGCAGCACCAGGAACTGGGCGATGGAGATCACCGACTCCTGGCTGCGGGTCAGCAGCCCCAGGGCGTTGGACAGCGAGGCGAACGCCACGGTGATCAGCGCCACGCAGGCCAGGAACACCAGCATGATCAGCGGACCGCCGCGGAAGCGCGCTCCCGTGGCCAGCGCGATCGCCAGGATGATCAGGCTCTGCAGGGTCACCGACAGGGCCTGGTGGATCACCCGCCCGGTGATGAGGGCGCCGCGCCGCACGGGGGTGACCAGCAGGCGGTTGAGCGTCCCCTGCTCCATCTCCACCACGAACACCATCCCGCTCCACCCGCTGGCGAACAGCGCGGTCATCGCCACGACGCCGGGCGTCAGGAAGCCGATGTAGGAGTCGGTGGTATGGGTGGTCTCCATCAGCGGGGCGAACAGCTTGCCGAACAGCAGCAGCCAGATGACCGGCTGGACGAGCGTGGCGACCAGGTAGAACGGCTGGCGGACGAACGCCCGCAGGTCGCGCAGCGCCATGTGGTACGAGTGGATCACGGCGGCGGTCATGTGATGTCGCCCTCCTGGGCGCTGCGGAAGGAGCGCCCCGTGTGCCGCAGGTACACCTCGTCGAGGGTGGGCGCCGACAGCGTCACCGACGCCACCCGCAGGTCGGCCGACTCCAGCGCCGACAGCACCGCGGGCGCGCTGGAGGCGCCGGCGTCGACGCGGGCGCGGACCTCGCGCCCGGACACCACGATGTCGTGCACGCCCCCCACGTCGGCCAGGGCGTGTTTGACCGTGCGGCTCTCCGCCGGTTCGGTCAGCTGGACCTGGACCGAGTCGCCCTGCAGCGCCTTCTTCAGGCCCTCGGGCGAGCCCTGCGCGACCACCGTGCCCCGGTCGAGGATGGCCAGGGCGTCGGCCAGCTCGTCGGCCTCCTCCAGGTAGTGCGTGGTGAGCACGACGGTGATGCCGGCCCGGGCCATCGCGCCGATCTCCCTCCACAGCGCGACGCGGGCCTCGGGGTCCAGACCGGTGGTGGGCTCGTCCAGGAACAGCACGCGGGGCTCGTGCACCAGCCCCATGGCGACGTCGAGCTTGCGGCGCATGCCGCCGGAGTAGGTCTTGACGAGGCGGTCGGCGACGTCCGTCAGACCGAAGCGCTCCAGCAGGCCGTCCGCGCGTTCGCGCAGCGCGCGGCCGCCCAGCCCGTAGAGCCGGCCCTGCAGCATCAGGTTCTCCCGTCCGGTGTCGGCCGGGTCGCACCCGGACTGCTGGGCCACGTAGCCGATGGCGCGGCGCACCCGCGCCGGCTCGGCCACGACGTCGCGGCCGGCCACCCTCGCCCGCCCGGAGTCGGGCCGGGCGAGGGTGGTGAGGATCTTGATGGTGGTGGACTTGCCCGCCCCGTTGGGGCCGAGCAGGCCGAACACGGTGCCGGTCGGCACCTCGAACGTGACGCCGTCCAAGGCGCGGACGCCGTCCGGATAGGTCTTGGTCAGATTCCTGACCTCGATGGCCAGGCCGTCAGCGGACATGCGAACCTCCCGCGGGTCGCAGTCGGCGATCGCGCCCGCGGGGAGCGGTCCGGTTATTCTGAAAGCGGATCGTCCTCGAATGACCGGCCGCCACCCGTTGGCGACGATCGAGGGCGTGGCCCCGGCGGGTGCGGCACCACCTGCCGGGGCTCGTCGGCTCACAACGTGCTCGTCTCCCGCACCGCGAACCGGTGGCTGGACTCCAGGCCCTGGTGCCAGCGGCGCCAGATGTCCAGGTCCTCCAGGGTGCCGTTCTCCATTTCTTCGACCAGTCCCTTGACCCACGCCAGTTCGGCGCGCAGCATCATCTCCTCGTACTCGGCCTCGATGAGGAACAGGCGGCGCAGGCCGCCCGCCCGCATCTGATCCATGAACGCGCGGACCTCGGTCAGCCTGATCTCCAGGGACTCGACCCGCTGACGCAGGAGCGGGGCCACCTCGTCGGGCGGCAGCACCGGCATCAGGGACAGGCCCGCCTCGAATTCGGGGTACTCCTTGGTCGAGGTGCGCAGAATCTCGCTGAGCCACTCTTTCAGTTCGATTTTTCCGGTGGCGGTGAGTGCGTAGACGGTCCGCTCGGGACGCCTTCCCTCCCGGAAGGTCTCCACCGGCTCGATGAAACCGGCCCGTGTCAGGGAGTCGACGACGGTGTAGAGCGAGCCGTAGTTGATCCGGATGCTCTGCTCCTTGCCGCGCTCCCTGAGCACTTGGGCCATCTCGTAGGGGTGCATGGATCGTTCGGACAGGGCGGCGAGCACTGCCAGCGCCAGCGGATTAGAGACCTTACGCTTGACCATGAAAATCCCCGTCTACGAATACTCTGACGCGAGTATACGGTGCCGAAGATCGGCGGACCAGGGTGCCGTTGATTTCGGACTGAAGACCCCGCGGTTTTGGACAATCGAAAGGGCGGTGACCAGAAAGCGAGAAACGCTTCCGATCACCGCCCTTTCGCGGACGGGCCGCCGGGACCCGGCGTGCTCACACGACGATGACCCGTGCTCACACGACGATGACCCTCACACGACGATGAACATGGCGGCGGTCACGTTGGCCGCCAGCGCCGTGCCCGCCAGCGTGGTACGCACCGCGTTCCACCGCCGCCACCGGCCGCGCCGCTCGGCCCAGTCGGGCGGCAGCGACGACGGGTCCTGCGCGGCCACCCAGTGGTTGATCGGGACGTTCTTGGTGAGCGACACCGCGATCACCGAGAGCATCAGCAGGCCCGCCGCCCCGGCCGCCAGCCGCCCCGCCCAGCCCGGCGCGGCCGCGGCCAGCGCCAGGTCGGCCAGCGCCGTCAGCGCGATCGTGACCGGCATGAACGGGTCGTAGCGGGTGGCCAGGAACCCGTGCGCGTGCACGTACTGCTCGCCGGGCAGCGCCATCAGCAGGGGGACGCCGCCAAGGACGGTCGCGCAGAACACCCCCATTGCGACGGCGTTGCCCATCAGGGCGACGACGACGAGGATTTGGCTCACTTGCGTTCTCCCTTCCCTGCCCGGCGCGGGTCCGGCTCCGCGGGGACCGGGTCCCCGCCTAGCCGGCCGCGCGGACGACCATGGC
Organism: Actinomadura rubrobrunea NBRC 15275; assembly: GCF_001552235.1. NCBI lineage: Bacteria > Bacillati > Actinomycetota > Actinomycetes > Streptosporangiales > Thermomonosporaceae > Actinomadura > Actinomadura viridilutea. Next base: position 22,779 of record NZ_BCQU01000062.1, read on the forward strand.
CGCGTTGAACCCGCCGTGGCCGCGGGCGACGACGAGCGCGTTGCGCACCGCGGCCTGGCGCGGCTCGTCCAGCACCAGGTCGAGCCCGTCCACCGCGGTGTCGCGCACCCCCACGGTCGGCGGGATCACCGCGTCCCGGATCGACAGCAGCGCCGCCAGCAGGTCCAGCGAGGCGCCGCCCGCGTACAGCCGCCCGGTCATGGTCTTCGGCGCGGTGACCGGCACCCGGCCCGGCCCGAACACCGCCGTGACGGCGTCGGCCTCCGTCCGGTCCAGCTCGGGGACGCCCATGGCGTCGGCGAACACCACGTCCACGTCGCACGGCGCGATCCCGGCGTCGGCCAGGGCGTGCTCGATCGCCCGCCGCAGGGTCGGCGGCCGGTCCGAGCCGGGCGGAGGGTCGAACGTGGCGCCGTAGCCGGCGATCTCCCCGTAGATCCGGGCCGCGCCCCGGTCGCGGGCGTGGTCGGCGTCCTCCACGATCAGCAGCGCGCCGCCCTCGCCCGGCACGTATCCGGCGGCGTCCGCGTCGAACGGCGCGTACGCCCGCTCGGGATCGGCGCACCGGCTCAGCATCCCGTTGCTGAGCTGGGCGACCAGGCCGTACGGGCACAGCGACGCGTCCGTTCCGCCGCTGACCACCACGCGGGTGCCCGTGCGCAGCAGCCGCCGCGACTGCGCCACGGCGTCCAGACCGCCCGCCTGCTCGGTCGCGATCACACCGCAGGGGCCGCGCATGCCGTGCCGGATGGAGATCTGGCCGGTCGTCGCCGCGTAGAACCAGGCGATGGACTGGTACGCGCCGACGAACTCCGGGCCGCGGCCCCACAGGTTGACCATCTCCCGCTGCCCGAACTCCGTGCCGCCCGACGAGCTCGCCGTCACCACGGCCATCTCGTACTCGGGCGTCCGGGCGGTGTCGATGCCCGAATCGTCCAGCGCCATGGCCGCGGCGGCCAGGCCCATGTGGGTCCAGTGGTCGGTCTGCGGGATGATGCGGCTCGGCACGTGCTCTTTCGCGGAGAAGCCCGGCACCTCCCCGGCCAGCCGCACCGGGTAGGGCGACGGGTCGAAGCGCGTGATGGGGCGTATGGCGAGCCGTCCCGCCAGCGTCCCCTCCCAGTAGGCCTCGACGCCGACGCCGTGCGGCGTGACCGCCCCCAGCCCCGTGACGACCGCCCGGCTCACGAAAGCTCCCCGGGTCGGGCGAGCAGCACGGCCGTCTGGAACCCGCCGAACCCGCTGCCCACGCTGAGCACGACGTCGGTGCGGTGGTCGCGCGCCGTGAGCGGCACGTAGTCCAGGTCGCACTCGGGGTCGGGGGTGTGCAGGTTGGCGGTCGGCGGCACCACGTTGTGCTCGATCGCCAGCGCGCTGGCCGCCACCTCGATCGAGCCGATCGCGCCGAGGGAGTGCCCGATCATCGACTTGACCGAGCTGACCGGCACCTCGTACGCCCGCTGCCCGAGGCTGCGCTTGAACGCGGCCGTCTCGTGCCGGTCGTTCTGCTTGGTGCCCGACCCGTGCGCGTTGATGTAGTCGATGTCGTCCGGCCCCAGGCCGGCCTGCCGCATCGCCACCGTGATGGCCTCGGCCATCTCCCGGCCGTCGGGCTTCAGGCCGGTCATGTGGTAGGCGTTGCTGCGGCTGGCGAACCCGGCGATCTCGGCGTAGACGTGCGCGTCGCGGCGGCGCGCCGCCGACGTCTCCTCCAGCACGAACACCGCCGCGCCCTCGCCGAGCACGAACCCGTCCCGGTCGCGGTCGAACGGCCGCGAGGCGTGCGCGGGGTCGTCGTTGTTGGGCGAGGTCGCCTTGATCGCGTCGAAGCAGGCCGAGGTGATCGGGGAGATCGGCGCGTCGGTGGCCCCGGCGATCACCAGGTCGGCGGAGCCCTCCCGGATGAGCTGGGCGCCGTGCGCGACGGCGTCCAGCCCGGAGGTGCACCCGGTGGAGATCAGCGCCACCGGCCCCTCGGCCGCGACCCGCCACGCCACCTCCACCGCCAGCGTGCTGGGGACCATGTACCCGTACAGCTGCGGAACGCCGTACCGGTGGTCGACCAGCCACTGCCGGCCGCCGTCGCTGAGGACGATGTACTCCTCCTCCAGCCCCATGGTGCAGCCGACCGCGCTGCCGATGCTGACGCCGACGCGGTCGGGCCGCAGCGCGTCCACCTCCAGCCCGCTGTCGGCGACGGCCTCGTCGGCGGCGACGACGGCCAGCTGCGCGGCGCGGTCCATCCGCCGGATCTCCTGCGGCGTCAGGCCGCAGGCGGCCGGGTCGAAGTCGCACTCGGCGGCGATCCGCGACCGGAACCCGGTGGGGTCGAAGAGCGTGATGGTGCGCGTGGCGGTGCGGCCCGCGGTGAGCATCTCCCAGAACGCCTTGGTGCCGATGCCGCCGGGGGCCACCACCCCGATCCCGGTGATCGCGACTGAGCGCTCGGTGGTCATCGCTCACCCGACCTTCGGGGCGGCCTCGTCGGCGTTCGGCAGCGGTTCGGTGTCGACGTGGCCGAGCTCCGGCCGCGGCGCCAGCGGGCTGAGGTGGAACACCACGAACGCCTGCTCGGCGCCGACGTTCTCCAGCCGGTGCCGGTCGTTGATCGGCACCATGAGCGCGTCGCCGGGGCCGAGCCGCACCGGCTCGTCCTCCACGCGCATCAGCAGCGACCCGCGCACGACGTAGAGGAACTCCTCCGAGTAGGGGTGCCGGTGCTCGGAGACGTACTCGCCGGGTTCGAGCGTCAGCACGCCCATGAACCCCGAGGTGGACTTCACGGTCTTGGGACTGAGCAGGACGCGGATGTCACCGCCCCGGCGGCGGTTGGCGGCGACGTCCTGCGCCGTAATCTTCTGCACTCGCGGTGTGGACACGGCAGCGACTCCTTGACCAGGGAAACGGGCAGCGGCACGGGCAGGGCGTCAGACCGAGAGCCGGACGCCGTCCTGCGGAGTCCAGACGTAGAAGGGCTCGGCCATCGCGTCCTTCGGCTCCTTCCAGTTCGGGTCGTAGGGCCGGACGTGCTTGGCGAGGCTCTCGCTGAGCTCGGTGTACAGCGGGTTGCTGCGCGCCTTGTACAGGTTCGGGGTGATGTCCTGGTCCGCCTCCACCAGGTGGAAGTACAGGTCGTGGAAGCGGAACAGGGTGCGGCGCGACACCCCGATCAGGTGGGGCAGCTCGGTCTCGTCGGATGCGGCGAACAGGCGGCCCACCGCCTCGGCCTGGTCCGGCTCCATCCGGGCCACGATCAGCGTTCGGTGCATGGACGCTCCTCCCTGCGGCCGGCCCGGTGACGGGCAGGCTGACGGATATCACCCCGTCGAGGGTCGGCGACGCCGCTTGACCCGCGCTGCAGAAGCGCTGGAAGCCGCGTCCCCGGCGCCGCCCCGGCGGGCCTTTCTCCAGAAGGCCCCGAGCGTTCTTCGAGCACCGCGCAGCACCGTGGGCACGACGCCCGGCACCGATCCCGGGGACGGGGAGACCCATGCGAACGCCTGACCCGCGCACGACGGATCCCACCGACCAGCACCGCCTGCGCATGGCGCTGGGGAGATTCGCCACCGGAGTGGCCGTGGTCACCGCGAGGAGCCGGTCCGGCATGCCCGTCGGCATGACGGTGAACAGCTTCACCTCGGTGTCGCTCGACCCGCCCCTGGTGCTGTTCTGCGCGAGCCGCAGGTCCAGCCTGTATCCGGTGTTCGCCGCGGCGGACGCGTTCGGGGTGAACATCCTGCGGGAGAGCCAGATCGCCGAGTCCCGGCGGTTCGCCAGCAGGGGCTTCGACCGGTTCGCCACCCTGCGGCCGCGGACCGGGCGCACCGGGGTGCCCCTCCTGCCGCGCGCCCTGGCCACGCTGGAGTGCGTCGAACCGCGGCGGCTGCCCGCCGGCGACCACGACGTCCTCATCGGCCGGGTCGCCGCGATCGAGGCGGACCCCGACGAGATCGACCAGCCGCTGGTGTACTACGCCGGCGGCTACCGCTCCCTCAACACCGACTTCGAGTGGTGGTCCGCCTGGCGCGAATAGGCGGTCCCCTCGTTGCCCGGACGGTCCGGCGACCCCGAGATCAGGAGATGACACGATGACCGCTTCCACCGACACCGCCCCGGCGGGCGCGCCGCCGTTCGCGCCGGAGAAGGTCTACCGGCTGAGCACCGCGTTCTGGCACTCCAAGATGCTGGTCAGCGCGTCGGAGCTGGGGGTGTTCGCGCGGCTGGCGGAGGGCCCGGCGACCGCCGCGCAGCTCGCCGACCGGCTCGCACTGCGCTCGCCGGCGCTGCCGGAGTTCCTGGACGCGCTGGTGGCCCTGGGTCTGCTGGAGCGCGACGGGGACCGCTACCGCAACAGCGCCGAGGCCGACTACTACCTCGTCCCCGGCAAGCGCTACTACATGGGCACCTACCTCGCGTTCGTCGACCGGTTCATGCGGCCCACCTGGGACGGCCTGGCCGACGTCCTGCGCACCGGCAGGCCGCAGATCCCGCATCCGCAGCCGGACGGGGAGGCGCCGCAGGGCGAAGGCGAGGAGTTCTTCGAGCAGACCTACGCCGACCCGCAGCTGCAGCGCATGTTCGTCGAGGCGCAGGACGCGCTGAGCAGCGAGATCGCCTGGGAGCTGGCGCGCCGGCTCGACTGGACCCGCTGGACCGATGTCGTCGATCTGGGCGGGGCGCGCGGCAACGTCGTCGGCATCCTGCTGCAGGCCCACCCGCATCTGACCGGCACGGTGTTCGACATGCCGCCGCTGCGGCCGCTGTTCGACGAGCACATGACGCGGCTCGGCGTCGCGGATCGGGCGAGCTACCAGGGCGGCGACTGGTTCGCCGACCCGCTGCCGTCGGGACAGGTGCTGCTGTGCGGCCACGCGCTGCACAACTGGAACGTCGAGCAGCGCCGCACGGTCATCGCCAAGGCGTACGAGGCGGTGCGGCCGGGCGGCGTGTTCATGGTCTACGACCTGATGTTCGACCCCGACCGCCGGCGGCTCAACCCGCTGCTGCTCAGCCTGGCGATGACGCTGAGCGTGGGCGGCTCCGGCTATGCCGCCGCCGACTGCGTGACGTGGATGCGGGAGGCGGGCTTCACCGACGTGGAGACCGTCGCGCTCCAGGACTACGACGGCCACACCGTCGTCATCGGGCACAAGCCCGAGTGACGGACGGCCGCAGAGAAAAGAAGAGGACCGGGCCCGCGGGCCCGGTCCTCTTCTTTCTGTCTCCTGCCGTGTCGCCTTCCGCGTCTGCCGGTGCCTCGCCTCTCGGCCGCGGTCCGCGTCAGCGGAGCCGGGAGACCAGCCCCCACTCGTCGAAGACGTTCCGGTCGGCGACGACCATGCCGTCGCGGATCGTCCAGATCTGGATGCCGGAGGCGGTCGTGGTCCGCCCGGTCGGGGGGATGCCCCGGTACTCGGCGACGTGCCGTCCCTGCGCGGTGTAGTGCGTGACGACGTGGTCGCCTTCGGCGACCTGGAGGTCGACGCGGATCGCCAGGTCGGCGAACGCGGCGCGGATGCGGCGCACGCTGGCGCGGGGACCGTCCGGTCCGACGCGCCGCCCGTTGACGACGAAGTCCGGGGCGAAGATCTGGTCGGCCAGGTCGAGGTCGCCCCCGCACCAGCCCTCCGCCAGCCAGCGCCGCGCCAGTGCCTTGCCCGCTTCGCCGGCGCTCACGGCGCCCTCACGCGACCGGGCGGGCGTCGGCGGGCCGTCCCCCGCCCGGGGGAGGGCCGACCGGTTCCAGCCCCTCCACGTGGAACCGGCCGGCCAGCTCGATCATGGCGGCGGGGTCGGGCGGCCCGCCGCCCGCCATCAGCTCGCTCAGTCCCTCGAAGAAGCCCTCCACCCCGCCGGGCGTGGCGATGACGAGCAGCTTGCTGGGGGAGCCGGAGATGTTGCGGAACTTGTGCGGGACGCCGCGCGGGCCGTACACCAGGCCGCCCGCGGAGACCTCGTGCTCCTCCTCGCCGAGCCAGATCGCGTAGCGGCCCTCGATCACGTAGAACGCCTCGTCCTCGGCGTTGTGAACGTGCAGCGGCGGGCCGCCGCCCGGCGCCGTGGTGACCTCGAAGAAGGAGTAGAGGCCGCCGGTGTCCTCGGCGCGCAGCAGGAACCGGCCCTCCTCGCCCTGCCACGCGACCGGCGCGACCTCGTCGCGCCGGATGATCTTCCCGGGAGTGGACGTCATCTCCCCACCTCCGCGTCGTGGACTGCTGGTCCGATCGTCCGGCGGGCCGCTCGAGAGCGGGTCCAGTCCGGTTCGACGTGCCGAGGCGGCCCCGCCGCGGGTGCGGGCGCGGCCGCGCGCGGACGCCCGGTGGGACCGGCGCATGCGAGACCGGCCGCCTCCGGAGCGGAGACGGCCGGTCGTGCGCGGCGCGGACCGCCGCGGCGGTCAGGCGATCTTCTTGCGGCGCAGGGCGGCGCGGCCCATGGCCTTGAGCGTGCCGGCGGCCAGCTCCCGCGCGGCGGGCGGGCCGCTGCGGATCGCCCAGTACATGAACTTGGCCAGGTCCAGGGTCGTCGGATGCAGGTTGTGGTTGTTCGGGTCCTTGTACCCGAAGGCGGCGGGCGGCAGGTCCGACTCCAGCACCATCCGCAGGATGATGTCGGCGGCGTCGTCAGCCGAGATTTCACCGACCTCGAACTTCTCCACCGTCTCCACCATCGTGTCCCAGATCGCCTTGGTCTCCGGCTCGTCCGGCCACCAGAACCCGGTGTTGGGGGCCTTCTCCAGGTCCTTGTAGACCTGGTCGTCGCGGGTGAGGTTGTACTGCAGCTGCGCGCGGCTCAGCCGCATCGCGCCGTAGTTGGAGGAGAAGCCCCAGATGCGGAAGATGGCGTCCCACAGCTTGAAGTGCGGGAAGGCCAGGAACGACACGTTGCACAGGTCGTCGTTGTAGGACAGCAGACCCTGCTGGAGCCGTTCGACGTACTCGTAGCGCTCCTCGGAGAAGTCGTCGTCTTTGAGCGACTCCAGGATCCGCCAGGCCACCGCGTCGATGACCTCGACGGTGTTGGACATCCCTCGAGAGAACAGCGGGTCGATGAACCCGGCGGCGTGCGCCATCAGGCACCACCGGTGTCCGACGGTCCTCTTGGACGAGTACTGCACCCGGCCCGTGGACACCCATTCGCGCACCCGCCGCGCGCCTCGGAACTGCCGCGCCACCGCCGGGAACTTGTCGACGTAGGAGTAGAACTCCTCTTCCGGCGTCATGTCCTTGGGCTTGGGGTGGACGCGCGTGTCCAGCACCAGCCCGACGCTGCACAGCGGGTTGGTCGACCGCCGGTGGTTGTCGAACGGGATGATCCAGAAGAAGCCGCGGTCGAAGGTGTGGTGCAACGTGCCCTCGTGCCAGCGCAGCGGCGGACGCTGCTCGGCCGGCCAGTCGACGATGTGGTCGAACGGCGGCACGTTCACCATGTGCGTGAAGATCGAACGGGTGTGCGTCTTGAACCGGCACGGGTTCTCGCGCAGGTCCAGCTTGTCGGCCACCGGGGAACGGAAGCCGCTGGCGTCCACCAGGTAGCGGGCCCGGATGCGCTCGCCGTTCTGGCCGGTGACGGTGACGGCGTCCTCGCCCAGGTCCAGGTCCGCCACCCGCCAGTTCTGCCGGGGCTCGCACCCGTACTTGATCGCGACGTGGAACATGTAGGCGTCGCTGTCCTGCCGGAAGATGTGGGTCGCCTTGTACAGGGCCTTGGGCACCCCGGCCAGGATCGTCTCCCCCGGATCGGGCTCCTCGCCCGGCCGGTGCGACACGAACGCGAAGTGCCGCTTGACGCCGAACGTGCTGCCGATCTTCTTGTCGACCGAGCGGAGGCTCTCCAGGACCGTGATCTCGGGGACGTCGTAGCGCGTGGCCAGCATGTTGAGCCGCACCAGGAAGTGCGGGATCGTCGACTCGCCCACGGCGAACCGGGGGTGCTGCACGCCGTCCACCAGCACGACGCGCGCGCCGTGGCGGGCCAGGATGGCGCCCATGATGGTCCCGGCGATGCCCGACCCGATGATCAGGACGTCGCACTCGGTCTCTCTGGCATGAGTCTTCACGTTTCTGCCGCCTTCCGGTCAGACCATGGCGGTGCCGCCGTCGATGAGCACGTAGGTTCCGGTGAGATAGCCCGAGGGCTCCGCGGCCAGGAACGCGATGACCTCGGCGACGTCCTGGGGGAGCCCGTTGCGGCGCAGCGCCGCCCGCTGGGCGTTGGCGCGCAGCGCCTGCTCGGGCAGGCCGTCGGCGACGCGCGTGAGGATCAACCCGGGCCCGACCCCGTTGACCCGCACGCCGTACGGGCCCGCCTCCTGGGCCAGCACCTTCACGGCCGACTCCACCGCCGCCTTGGCCATGCTGAGCGGCAGGAACCCGGGCGCGGGGGAGCGCGACAGCGCCGCGCCGACCGCCACGATGCTGCCCTGGCCCCGGTCGATCATCCCGGGCAGCACGAGGTCGACGGGGTTGAGCATCGCCCGCAGCTGCCGCTGCACGATCCATTCGGTGTACTCCACCGAGGTGGAGGTGAACGGCGCGACCTTCACCTCGAACCCGTACAGGCCGGTGGCGTTGGTCACCAGCACGTCCACCGGGCCGAGCTCGGTCTGGGTCCGCTCGACCAGCTCGCGCACCTGATCGCGGTCGGTCACGTCGGCCTGCAGGGCCAGCGCGCGGCCGCCGGCCGCCTCGATGGCCTCCACGACCTCCTTGGCGGGGGTCTCGCCGCGGTGGTAGTTCACCGCGACGGCGGCCCCGCGGGCGGCGAGCGTGCGGGCCGTGGCCGCGCCGATCCCGCTGCTGGCGCCGGTGACCAGCGCCACCCGGCCCTGCAGGTCTCCGGGCCGCGGGGCGGCGGGTGCGTTTCCTGCCATGGTCAGCGTCCCTTCGTCCGGGAGACGGCCGCCGCCTCGTACGACACGCCGGTCAGCCGCTCGGAGATGTCCCACAGCCGCCGGCCGAGCTCGGGGTCGTCGATCTTGGCCGGGGTCTTCACCCGCCCGACCCGGCCCCAGATCTGCCCGGGACCGGTGGGCGCGTAGCAGGCGCCCGGTTCCACGTCGGGCGCGCACGCGGCGTACAGCGACGGCCAGGCGCCGACCGCGGTCGGCTTGGCGAACAACCGCGTGGGGACGCGGAAGAACGCCTCCTGGAACCGGCTGCCCTCCATCCGGGGACCGGTGTACTGCAGATCGCTGACGGCGAAGCCGGGGTGCGCGGCCACGCCGATCGGACCGCGCCGGCCGTACCGGCGGGCCAGTTCCCGGGTGAACACAAGATTGGCCAGCTTGGCCTGGTTGTAGGCGTTGAATTTGTGGTAGTGGCGTTCGCCCTGCAGGTCGTCCAGGTCGATCGAGCCCATGAACCTCACCACCCAGGTGCTGAGGTTCACCACCCGCGCGCCCGGCCGCGCCGTCAGCAGCGGCAGCAATCGGCCGGTCAGCGCGAAATGGCCGAGGTAGTTGACGCCGAACTGCATTTCGTGGCCGTCGGCGGTCAGCAGCCGCGGTATCCCGAGGATGCCGGCGTTGTTGACCAGGATGTCCAGGGCGTCGTGCTCGGCCGCGTATTCCTCGGCGAATCGCTCGACCGTGGACAGGTCGGCCAGATCGAGCAGGCCGAGCCGCACCGACGCGTCCGGCGCGCGCCGCCGGATCTCCTTCAGCGCCCGCTCGCCGCGCTCGCGGCGGCGGCACGCGAGGGTGACCTCAGCGCCGTGTCTGGCCAGCTCCAACGCCGTGTAGAAGCCCAGATTCTTGTTGGCTCCGGTGACGATCGCCGTTCGTCCGGACAGGTCCGGGATGTCGGCCGGGGTCCACTTTCTGGCCATGCTCGTCCTCCTCCGACGGCTCGCCTGGTGCGCCGCGCGCGGACCCGTGCGGGCGGACCCGGCCAGTGTCGCCGACCCGGATAAAACCGCGACTAAGCGCGGAAAAGGAGCGATTGGCGGCGGGTTGACAGCAAATGGACGAGTCACTTACTTTTGCCATGAAAAGTCGCGAGACCTTCGTGGCGAAATGGAGGGAGAATGGCAGAGAAAAGCCGCGAGGAAAGGAACAAGGAAATCCTTGTGAAATCCCTCGACATTCTCCGCGGAAAGGCGGGGAAGGAGCTGGCGGAGAAGACCTACACCGCCGACTACACCGACCACAGCGGGGCGCCCGAGCGGGGGCCGGCGCGGGTCCTGGCCGTGGCCGAGCAGGCCCGCCGGGCCTTCCCGGACCTGGACTACGACGTGGAGCAGGTCATCGCCGAGGGCGACTACGTGGCGTTCCGGCTGACCATGCACGGGACGCACGAGGGTCCGCTGCCCGGATCGGGCCTGCCCGGCACCGGCAAGCGGGTCAAGGTGCGGCAGCTGCACATGATCCGCTTCGAGGGCGACCGGATCGCCGAGCACTGGGCGGTCCGCGACGACCTCGGCATGATGCAGCAGCTGGGCGTCATCCCCGGCCCGCCCAACGGCGGACCCGGCGGTCCGGGCGGCCCCGGCGGTCCGGCGGCGGGAGGCCCGCCGGCCGGCGACTGACCGGCGGGCCGCTCGTCCGGCTCACAACCAGCGTGGCTGCCTCGAGTACCGGGGCAGCCACACTTTGTGGAACAGCAGGCGCACCGGCGGCGGGACCCGGCGCAGCACGGCCGCCCGGTCGGCGGGGTCGGCCTCGCCGATCAGCCACGGGAAGAACTCCGGCGCGTGCCGCAGCGCCGCGAGCCCGCCGCCGCGCATCTCGGCCAGGCACCGCTCCCACTCGGCCGCCGACATCGCGGCCCCCACCAGCGGCAGCGCGTCCTCCTCCTCGTGCTTGAGGTGCCGATCGAGCTCGGCGCGGAACTCCTCCGCGGCCGCGGCCAGCCGCGTGTTGTCCGGACCCGGCCGGGCCAGCGCGTCGTCCACCGCCGCCAGCAACGGGTCGATCCGGTCGTGCTCGGCCTGCATCGCGTCCAGGACGGCGAGGTCGTCGTCGCGACCGCGCAGACCGGCCCTCATCCGCGGCCACATGGACCGGTCTTCGCCCACGTGGTGGCTGACCAGCATGGACTTCAGCGTCTCCCAGCCCGCGCGCACCCGCGCGCGGGCGCGCTCGTCGCCGACGTCCAGCCGCTCGGCGGCGTCGGCCAGATGCCCCAGGTCGCGCCGGAACGCGTTGTGCGTCACCAGCATCAGCGTCATGTCCAGCTCGCGCGGCATCAGAACCCTCCCGTGTGCCGGCAGTTGACGTTCAGGGTGTGGGCCGCCGCCGCGTACCGCTCGTCGGGCCGCAGCGCGTGCTCGCGCAGGCACGCCTCGGCGAGCTTGATGGCGTGCTCCTCGCCGATCTCCACGGCGTCGGCGACCAGCTCGTCCATCGGGGCCGGGTCGCCCGCCGGGCGGGACCGGCCCGGCGCCGAGCCGCCGCCGGGGGCCGCCGCCCAGACCCGCGCGGCCAGCGCCTCGGCGGTCGCGTAGGAGCGCACCCACAGCCCGTCCGGCAGGATCGGCAGCACCAGCCGGATCGCCGCGGGCGCGGTGATCGCGTGCACCGCCGGGACCGGCGGCCGCGGCGCCCGTTCGGCGTACCGGCCCGCGTTCGCCGCGGTCAGCTCGCTCAGCGCCGCCGGGACCTGCTCCGCCGCGGTCACCGCGCCCCGTCGCGGTCCGGCGGGGACGCCGAGCGGCGTGTACCGCGCCGCCCAGTACGCCAGCCCGCGCGCCAGCTCGTTGAGCTGCAGGGGGCTCGGTCTCGGGACGGTGCGCAGGGTCCGCACCGCGTGCGCGGTGCGGATCAGCCCGTGCGTGAACGCGGCGAACGCCCCGTCCAGCAGGACCGGCCACCACTCGACCACCACGTCCTGCCACGGCCCCTCGGCGAGCCGGCGGTCGAAGTAGGCGACCCAGTCGGCGACGCGGCGGTAGTCGCCCAGCGCGGCGCGCCGCGCCGCCGGATCGTCCTCGGGGATCGGCTCGACGGGGGACGGCGGGGCGTAGTAGCGGCGCCGCCTGCGGTTCAGCTCGATCCAGGACGGCACCTCGTCGGGATGGTCGAGGGTCGCCAGCGCCTCGGCGGTCATGGGCGCGTGCGCCGCGAAGTCGGGGCCGAACTCGAACCCGACGTCCCACAGCCGTTCCAGCGCGTCGTCCATGGCGGTGGCGTACCGGGCGGGGTCGGCTCCCGCCGCCTGCGGCATCGTCACCCCTCCTTCCGGCCCTCAGCGATGATCATCGCGCCGAACATGAGGAACCCGCCGTCGGCCTCCCGCGCGGCGATCTGCCGGGTCAGCGCCCGGGCCCGCGCGCCGGGGAGCACGCCCAGCTCCCCGGCGCGGCGGACCGCGTCGCCGAACCCGGTGAGGCTGTCGGCCGCCGCGATGCCGTCCAGGACGACCGGCATCATCGTGACCTGCACCTCCGCCAGCCCGGCCGCCCGCAGCAGCCCGGGCAGCCGGCGGCCGATCCACGGGTTGCGGATGTTGTCGAACCACCAGGTGAGCACGGTGCGCACGGCCTCGCGGTCGTCCAGGTCCGGCGCCCACATGCCGTGGTCGGGGTCGGCGACCAGGACGCGCCCGCCGGGCCTGGTCACCCGCACCATCTCGCTGATCGCTCCCACCGGGTCGGCCAGGTGCTGGACGATGCGCTCGGCGCGGCAGGCGTCGAAGCGGCCGTCGGGGAAGGGCAGCGCGTACGCGTTGGCGGTCGCGAACGCCGCGGGCACGCCGGTGCCGGCGCTGCGCGCCAGGGCCTCCTCGATGGCCCGCTCGTTGACGTCGACGCCGACCGCCTCCCCGGACGGGGCGACGCGGCCCGCCAGCTCCAGCACGTCGGTGCCGTTGCCGCAGCCGACGTCCAGCATCCGGTGACCGGGCTCCGGGGCCAGCTTGCGCAGGATCTCCCGTTTGACCGCGGCGAGCGTCTCGGCGGCCTCGTCCAGGTAGCCCACGGCCGGGCGGCCGAGCAGCGTGTCGGTGTCGCCGGGCTCGCCCCGCCAGGGCGCCGCCGCGGTGCCGCCCCGTCCGTTCGCGGTGCCGGTCATCGCCGATCACCGCCTCCGTTCGGACGCCGCCACCGGTTCCGGCGCGCTGTGCGCCCGGACCGCGCCGCGCGCCAGACCGCTCGGCCACCACAGCCGGTCGCCGAGGTCGTGGGTCAGCGCAGGCACCAGCAGGGACCGGACGATGAAGGTGTCGATGAGCACGCCGAGCGCGACGACGAAGCCCTGCGCGGCGAAGCTCACCACGGGCAGCGTGATCAGCACGCTGAACGTGGCGGCCAGCACGATGCCCGCGGAGGTGATGACACCGCCGGTGGACACCAGGCCGTTGATCGTGCCGCGCCGCGTCCCGTGCCGCTTGGCCTCCTCGCGGACGCGGCTGACCAGGAAGATGTTGTAGTCGACGCCGAGCGCCACCAGGAACACGAAGGCGATCTGCGGAAGCTGCGGGTCCTGCCCGTACCAGTGGAACACGTGCTCGAAGACCGCGGTGGAGATCCCCATCGCGGCGCCGAACGACAGCACCACCGTCGCGATCAGCAGCAGCGACATGGTGATCGCCCGCAGCAGCGCGCACAGCACCAGCAGGATCACGCCCAGCACCAGCGGGATGGTCAGCACGGAGTCCCGGGCGATGGTGTCGACCATGTCCACCTCGATCGCGGCGGGACCGCCGACGCGGGCGTCCGCGCCGGGCACCGCGTGCAGGCGGTCGCGCAGCCGCTCCACCGCGTCCCGCTCGGCCGAGCTCTCCGGCTCGGCGGGCAGCGTGACCTGCATCTGCACCTTGCCGCCGACGCGGCCGGACTCCTGCACCGAGGTCGCGCCGGCGGCCAGCGCGGCGGCCTTGACCTGCTCGGCCCGGTCGGCGTTGGCGATCACGTCGGCCGGGTTGCCGGCGCCGGCGGAGAAGTGGGCCGAGATGATCTCCTGGCCCTTGAGCGCGTCCGGCTTCTCGGTGAAGCGGGTCTGCTGCGGGGAGTGGAACGACAGCAGGCCGAGCAGGCCCACGGCGAGCACCGCGGCCGTCGTGATCCACACCGGGCGGGCACGGGCGGCGACCAGCTCGCCGACGCGCGTCCACGCCCGGGAGGCGCGGTGGACGTCGCCCTGGTGCGGGATGCGCGGCCAGAAGATCCAGCGGCCGAAGACGAGCAGCAGCGCGGGCAGCAGCGTCAGCATGGCGACCAGCGCGGAGAGGATGCCCAGCGCGCCGACGGGGGCGAGCGTGCGGGTGGAGTTCAGGTCGGCGACGCCCAGGCACAGCAGGCCGAGGCCGACCGTGCCGGCCGAGGCGATGATCGCGCCGCCGGACCGGCGCAGGGCCACCGCCATGGCCTCGTGCCGGTCCCCGTGCCGCGTCAGCTCCTCGCGGTACCGGGCGATCAGCAGCAGCGCGTAGTCGGTGCCCGCGCCGTAGATCAGGATGCTCAGCACGCTGACGGCCATGGAGTTGACCACCATGCCCGGTCCCTTGATCAGCCCGTACACGATCGCGCTGCCGAGCTGGTTGGCGGCGGCGACGGTGAACAGCGGCACCAGGAACAGCACCGGGCTGCGGTAGATGAGCAGCAGCAGGATCGCCACCACCACGACCGGGATGAGCACCAGGGTGAACTCCATGTCCCGGAAGATCAGGAACTCGTCGGCGCCCATGCCGGCCGGGCCGGCCACCTTGATCTCCAGGCCCCCCTCGCCGTCGCCGAGCCGCTTGCGCATGCCGTCGACGGCGTCGAGGATGACCTCGCCCTCCTGCTCGTCGCCGGTCGCCGCGAGCGGGACGACGAACATCATGGCCTTGCCGTCCTTGGACACCTGCGGCGTCTGCGGCGTGGCCTGCGGCGCGAACTCGCGGGTCAGCCGCTGCGCGTCGGCGGCGGCGCGTTGCCGGTCCGCCTGGGTCAGCCCGCTGTCGCGCTCGTAGACGATCATGGCGGGGATGACCTGGCCCTGGGGGAACGCCTCCTGGGCTTTGAGCACCTCGGTGGACTCGGCGCTCTTGGGCAGGTACTCCAGCCGGTCGTTGTCGGCCGCGCCGAACAGCCGGCCGGCGAACGGGCCGACCGCCCCGAGGACGATCAGCCAGGCGACCAGGACGATCCATTTCGCCCGGCGGCCGGCGGGGAACGCCAGCAGTCTCGACATGCCGAACCTCCAGGGTCTCGGTCGGTTCATCGGAGGACGATAAACATGGCTATTGTCGCCGGGGCATCGCATACATGGCTACTATCTGGCGCCAAACCATCGACGACCAGGCACGATGTCCCAGCCGCGAGGTACCGGCCGCGAGGTACCGGGCGCGAGGTCCGGCCGGTCACCGCGCCAGGGCGGACCCGAGGACGGCGGCGCCGAAGCCGGCGATGGCCAGCAGCGTGCGCACGCGGTTGGCCGCGGCCCACCGGGCCCGCACCCGCGACCAGTCCGGCGGCGGCGCGGCCGGATCCCAGCCGTCGATCACCCGGTTCATCCGCACGTTCCAGCCTTCGGACACCACCGCGACGCCGATGATGCACAGTCCGGAGCAGGCGAGGGCGACGCGCGGCCAGACGCCGCCGGCCAGGACCACCAGCGCGGCGCAGACCGCGAGGGACACCTTGTTGACGCGGGGCATCATCGGGTCGAACCGCCGGTCCAGCAGCCGGTGCACCCGGACGTAGACGTCCCCCGGCAGCGCGCTCACCGCGGGCACGATGGCGGTCTCGACGGCGAACAGCACGCCCGCCAGCGCGCCCGACAGCAGGAGGAAGAGCCCCAGCAGCAGGTCGACGACGGTGTCCAGGCTCATCGTTCCAGGCCCATCGTGTCGAGGCTCATCGTGTGCAGGGTCATCAGAACCGCACGTCCATCATCTGGCGGTAGCTCTCCCGGCGGCCCTTGCCGCCGAAGAACATCCGCATGAACAGGTCCCGGCCGGCGCACAGCGCCCGGCTGCGCCAGCGTCCGATCGCGCCGATCGACCAGGCCGTGCCGACCATCCCGGCGACGCGGTCGCGGCGCAGCGCCTCGAACTCGGCGATCGCCTCGGGCACCCGGTCGTGCCGGCTCAGCAGCCGCGACAGCGCGACGCCGTCCTCGATGGCCTGCCCGGCGCCCTGGCTCAGGTTGAGCGTCATGGGGTGGGCGGCGTCGCCCACCAGCACGACGCGGCCGACCCCCCAGCCGCCGCAGCGGTCCGGCGGCCGGTCGAAGATGTCGATCGGCAGGATCGCGTCCTCGTCGGTGGACTCGATGATGCGCGGCACCGGGTCGGGCCAGTGCCGGTAGGTCTCCGCCATCACCTCGCGCCGGGTCTTGGCGAGCATGTCGAACGAGGCGCCCACGGTGTCGGCGGTGATGGCGTCCCAGTACACCTCCTCCGCGTTGAGCCGCATGTAGAGGAAGCGCAGCCCGCCCCGCCCCCACATGTTGAAGAAGGTGCCGGTGGGCACGACGTCCTCGCCCGGCAGCCGGGTGATCGCCTGCCAGGCGGTGTACCCCGCGTACCGCAGCGGCAGGTCGTGCCCCTTGCGCATGACGTCGCGCACGGTCGACCGGATCCCGTCGGCGCCGACGAGCACGTCGGCGCGCAGGTCGGTGCCGTCGGACAGGCGCACGGTCACGCCGTCGG
>NZ_BCQU01000063.1:0-39155 GCF_001552235.1 Actinomadura rubrobrunea NBRC 15275
GTCCGACACGGGCCCCGCCGGCGGCACCGGCGCCGCGGCGGACGGCGTCGCCTCCGGCGCCGCCCGGTCGTCCGCCGCGTGGGACGCGGCCCCGCGCCCGTCGTCGAACAGCGGCATGAGCAGCACCGCGACGGCCGCCGCCACCAGCACCAGGGCCCCGCCGTAGCCGAGCACCATGGCCACCGCCGGACGGCGCGTCCTGCCCGGCCGTCGCGTGGATCTCATCGCGCCCGTCTCTCCGATCGCCTCGATTGCCCGCTGAGGCTACCAACTCACCCATGCGGCGCGCGGCGGCTCCGGCGAGCGTCGTTCACCGCGTCCGCGACGACCTGGCCGCCCTGGAAGCCGCCGTCTCGCCTCCCGCCCGCCAGGTCGCCGGAACCGGATCCGTCGTCCTGCCGCGCTCCGACGCGGCCGCGCCGATCTCGGCCGCGGTCGCGGGCGTCTTCGGGGCGGCCGCGCCGCCCATGCCGCCGATGCCGCCGCGGCCCGGGCGGTCGCCGCCCGGGCCGCGGAACGCCGGCCGGAGCCGGGATCAGATCTGGATGCGGGCCTCCACGGCCTTGACGATCTCCTCGACGGCCTCGTCGATCGGGACGCCGTTCTTCTGCTCGCCGTTGCGGTAGCGGAACGACACCGCGTCCTTGGACACGTCCTGGTCGCCCGCCAGCAGCATGTACGGCACCTTCTGCTTCTGCGCGTTGCGGATCTTCTTCTGCATCCGGTCGGACGAGGCGTCGACCTCGGCCCGGATGCCGCGTTCGCGCAGCCGCGCGGCGACCTTCTCCAGGTGCGGCACGTGGGCGTCGCCGATGGGGATGCCGACCACCTGCACCGGCGACAGCCACGGCGGCATGGCCCCGGCGTAGTGCTCCAGCAGCACGCCGAAGA
The DNA here is from genome assembly GCF_001552235.1 of Actinomadura rubrobrunea NBRC 15275. NCBI lineage: Bacteria > Bacillati > Actinomycetota > Actinomycetes > Streptosporangiales > Thermomonosporaceae > Actinomadura > Actinomadura viridilutea. The sequence goes on from NZ_BCQU01000063.1 coordinate 892, forward strand.
ACCGCTCGATCGACCCGAACAGCGCCCGGTGCAGCATGACGGGACGCTGCCGCGAGCCGTCGGCCGCCTGGTACTCCAGGTCGAAGCGCTCGGGCTGGTTCGGGTCGACCTGGATGGTCGACAGCTGCCAGGTGCGGCCGATGGCGTCCTTGGCCTGCACGGAGATCTTCGGGCCGTAGAACGCCGCGCCGCCCGGGTCGTCCACCAGGTCCAGGCCGGACTCGGCGGCGGCCTCGCGCAGCGCCGCGGTCGACCACTCCCAGTACTCGTCGGAGCCGATGAACTTCTCCGAGTCGTCCCGGGTGGACAGCTCCAGGTAGAACTCGTTGAGGCCGAAGTCGCGCAGCAGGTCCAGCACGAAGCCGAGCAGATTCTTGATCTCGTCGACCATCTGCTCGCGGGTGCAGTAGATGTGCGCGTCGTCCTGGGTCATGCCGCGCACCCGGGTGAGGCCGTGCACCACGCCGGACTTCTCGAACCGGTAGACGCTGCCGAACTCGAACAGCCGCAGCGGCAGCTCCCGGTACGACCGCCCCCGCGCCTTGTAGATCAGGTTGTGCATGGGGCAGTTCATCGGCTTGAGGTAGTAGTCCCCGCCGTCCACCTCCATGGCCGGGAACATGTCGTCCTTGTACCAGCCGAGGTGCCCGGAGGTCTCGAACAGGGCGCCCTTGGTGATGTGCGGGGTGTAGACGAACTCGTACCCGGCCTCCTCGTGGCGGCGCCGGGCGTAGTCCTCCATCACCTTGCGGACGACGCCGCCCTTGGGGTGGAAGACCGCGAGCCCGCTGCCGATCTCGTTGGGGAAGGAGAACAGGTCCAGCTCGGCGCCCAGCTTGCGGTGGTCGCGCTTTTCGGCCTCCTCCAGGAACTTCAGGTACTCGTCCTGCCGCTCCCGAGACTCCCAGGCGGTGCCGTAGATCCGCTGCAGCTGCGGGTTCTTCTCGCTGCCGCGCCAGTACGCGCCGCCCGAGCGCATCAGCTTGAACGCGGGGATGGCCTTGGTGGTGGGGACGTGCGGCCCCCGGCACAGGTCCTTCCAGCGCGGCTCGCCGGTCTTGGCGTCGAGGTTGTCGTAGATGGTCAGCTGGCCGGCGCCGACCTCGACGTCAGCGCCGTCCTCGGACCCCGCCGAGCCCTTCAGCTCGATCAGCTCCAGCTTGTACGGCTCGTCGGCCAGCTCCCGGCGGGCCTCGTCGTCGCTGACGGGACGGCGGGAGAACCGCTGCCCCTGCTTGACGATCTCGCGCATGCGCTTCTCGATGCGCTTGAGGTCGTCCGGGGTGAACGGCTCGGGCACGTCGAAGTCGTAGTAGAAGCCGTTCTCGACGGGCGGGCCGATGCCGAGGCGCGCCTCGGGGAACAGGTCCTGGACGGCCTGGGCGAGCACGTGCGCGGTGGAGTGGCGCATGATCGCGCGGCCGTCCTCGGAGCCGATCTCGACGGGCTCGACCACGGCGCCGTCGGTCAGCACGTGGTCCAGATCGCGCAGCTCGCCGTCCACCCGCGCGGCGATCACGGTCCGGCCGTCGGCCCCGAGCGCCTCCCCGGCGGTGGTGCCGGCCGGCACCACCCGCTCGTCGCCGTCGAGGGTGATGCGCAGTTCGGACACGGTGGACACGGACACTCCTCGCGATGGTGGAACGGGATCTGCGGGTTTCTCTGCGGGGTTCGATGCTAGCGACTCGCGGGCCGCGTCGGACGCATCCGGCTCCATGGTCAGGCTCCTGTTCGTTCGGGCGGGCGGCGGCCCGGGAGGCGCCGGCGGCCCGGAACGCGGCAGGGCCCCGGGAGCACCTCCCGGGGCCCTGCCGCCTGCGATGTCTAGGGCATGCGGCCGTCGCGCCGGGAGTCCCCCGGCGTCGTCGTCAGCCCGCGGCTCGCGCCCGCCGCCTCGGGGCGGGGCGCCGCCTGTGACACGACCGCCATGCGGGCCATGCTACCCGACGGCCTGCGCGGACGGCCGCTTCGGCCGCTCCGGTGCGCCGCGCGCCGCCGCGGGCTGGGCGACGGCGCGCGGTTCCGCGGCGGCGCCCCGCCGGCGCAGCTCCGGCAGGACGCCCTCGCCGAACCAGTACGCCTCCTCCAGATGGGGGTAGCCGGACAGGATGAACTCCTCGATGCCGAGGGCCGCGTACTCCTCGATCAGGTCGGCGACCTCGGCGTGCGAGCCGACCAGGGCGGTGCCCGCGCCGCCGCGCACCAGGCCGACCCCCGCCCACAGGCCGGGATGGATCTCCAGGTCGCGGGGCGAACCGGTGGCGCGGTACCGCTCGTGCAGGCGCACCATCCGCCGCTGGCCGACCGACTCGCTGGCGGCCAGGGCGCGTTGGGCCTGCTCGATGTGGGCCGGGTCCAGCCCGTCCAGCAGGCGCGCCGCCTCCGCCCACGCGGCCTCGGACGTGTCGCGGCTGATCGTGTGCAGGCGGATGCCGAAGCGCAGCTCGCGGCCCTGTTCGGCGGCCAGCCCGCGGATCCATTCGATCTTCTTGGCGACCTGGTCCGGCGGCTCCCCCCAGGTCAGGTAGACGTCCACGTGCCGGGCCGCGACCGGGCCGGCGGGCCGCGACGACCCGCCGAAGTACAGCTCCGGCAGCGGCTCGGGCGGGCGCGCCACCGTCGCCCCCTCGACGTGGTAGTAGGCGCCCTTGAAGTCGAACGGCTCGCCGCTCCACGCGCCGCGGACGATGGACAGGAACTCGTCGGTGCGCGCGTAGCGTTCGGCGTGCGACAGGTGGTCGCCGAAGCGGCGCTGCTCGGCCGACTCGCCGCCGGTGACGACGTTGAGCAGCAGGCGCCCGCGCGAGATGCGCTGGTAGGTGGCGGCCATCTGGGCGGCCAGCGTGGGCGAGAGGAAGCCGGGCCGGAACGCCACCAGGAACTTCAGCCGGGACGTCTCGCGGACCAGCGCGGCGGTGACCAGCCAGGCGTCCTCGCACCAGGTGCCGGTCGGGGTGAGCACGGCCTCGAAGCCGAGCTGCTCGGCCGAGCGGGCGATCTGCGCCAGGTAGTCGATGTCCGGGGGGCGGACCCGGTCGGCGGTGCCGGGGCGGGGCTCGGGCCGCCCGACCCCGCGCGGGATGCTGTGGCCGCCGCCGATCAGCGCCCGGCTGTCCCCGGTGGTGGGCAGGAACCAGTGGAAGCGCAGCGTCATCGGTTGACCTCGATCACTCGTCGATCATTCGTGGGGGCACGCGTCGGATCACATGACGTCTCACATGACGTCTCACAGGACGTCTCACATGACGGCTCACTTGACGTCGATGTCGTTGAAACGGCGGTCGACGTAGTCGGCCATCCGGACCTTGCCGGGGATCAGCTTCTCGGCGGCGAAGGCGTCGGCGACCTGCTGTTCGTGGCGGACGAGCGCGTCGTCGACCGGGACGAGCCGGGCGGCGCGGCGTTCGGCGGCCTTCTCGGCGATCGGGACGGGCAGCCCGGTGTCCTCGGCCCACACGGCGCCCCATTCCTTGATGTGGTCGTTGGCCCAGAGGATGGCGCGCTGCCTGCGGGTGACGAAGTCGCGCAGCGCGGCGGTCTTGGCCTTGTCGTCCAGCGCCTCGTCGGCGGCGACGATGACGTTGTAGCCGGTGGTGTAGCCGCGGCCGTCGACCAGGATCCGGGCGCCCGCCTGGGCCTCGCCCTGGGCGGTGTAGGGGTCCCAGACGGCCCACGCGTCGATCTTCCCGGAGCTGAACGCGGCCAGCGCGTCGGGCGGCGCCAGGTACTGCGGCCGGATGTCGGTGAGCCGCAGGCCGGCCCGCTTCAGGACGGTGAGCAGGTGGTAGTGGGCCGAGCTGCCCTTGGCGACCGCGATCCGCTTGCCCTTCAGCTCGGCGGGCGTGCGGATCGGCGAGTCCTTCGGGACGAGCACCGCCTGCCCGGTGAGGCCGATGTCGGCGGCGGACACGATCTTGATCTCGGCTCCGGCGGCCGCGGCGAACACCGGCGGGGAGTTGCCGACCGCGCCGAGGTCGAGGGCCCCGGCGTTGACCGCCTCGAGCAGCGGCGGCCCGGAGGTGAACTGCTTCCACTCGATCGTGTAGGGCACGCCGTCGAGCTGGCCGGCCGCGCCGAGCAGGGCGCGCTGGCCGCCCTTCTGGTCGCCGACGCGCAGCGTGACCTTGGACAGGTCGACCGAGCCGTCCGCGGCGACGGCGGCGCCGTCCCCGCCGCCGTCGCCGCAGCCCGCCGCCGCGGTCAGGGCGGTCGCGGTGAGCAGGGCCGTCAGCAGGGTGCGCAGGCGGATCATGCGGTTCCTTCGTCGGTCGTGACGCCGAGCTGGGCGAGCAGCGCGGCGCGCAGGGCGGTGAGGTCGGGGTGGTCGCGGTGGCGGGGGCGGTCCAGGTCGACGCGGGACTCGTGCGCGATGCGGCCGCCGTCCAGCACCAGGACGCGGTCGGCGAGCAGCAGCGCCTCGTCCACGTCGTGGGTGACGAGCAGGATGCCGGGGCGGTGCCGTTCCCACAGGTCCAGGACGAGCCGGTGCATGGTGATGCGGGTGAGGGCGTCCAAGGCGCTGAACGGCTCGTCCAGGAGCAGCAGGTCGGGTTCGCGCACCAGCGCGCGGGCCAGGGACGCGCGCTGCGCCTCGCCCCCGGACAGGGTGAGCGGCCAGGCGCCGCCGCGTTCGGTCAGCCCGACCTCGGCGAGCGCCTTGTCGGCGGCGGCGCGCGGGTCCGGGACCCGCAGGCCCAGCGCGACGTTGGCCCGCACGCGCTTCCACGGCACCAGGCGCGGCTCCTGGAACGCCACGGCCACGGTGCCGTCGACCGACAGCTCGCCGCCGGTGGCGTCGTCGAGGCCCGCCAGGGCGCGCAGCAGGGTGGACTTGCCCGAGCCGCTGCGGCCGAGCAGCGCGACGAACTCGCCGCGGGCGATGTCGAGGTCGACGCCGTCCAGGACGGTGCGCTCGCCGAACCGCTTGGTCAGCCCCCGCACCCGCACCACGCGGGGGCGGCCGGTGTCGGCGCGCTCCGCCTCGGCGGTCACACCGGGAAGCCCTTGCGCCATGTCAGCGCCCTCCTTTCCAGCAGCCGGACCAGCGCGTCGGTGAGCAGGCCGAGCGCCGCGTACACCACCAGCCCGAGCACGACCACGTCGGTGCGCAGGAACTCCCGGGCGTTGTTGATCATGAAGCCGAGGCCGGAGGAGGCGTTGATCTGCTCGGCGACGATCAGGGCGAGCCAGGCGACGCCCAGGCTCTGCCGCAGCCCGACCAGCGCCTGCGGCAGCGCGCCGGGCAGCACGATGTGCCGGACCAGGCCCCACCGGCCGAGCCGCAGCACCTCCGCGACCTCGGCGAGCTTGCCGTCGACGCCGCGGATGCCGGAGAAGGTGTTGAGGTACAGGGGGAAGGCGACGCCGAGGGCGACCAGCGCCACCTTGGGCGTCTCGCCGATGCCGAACCAGAGGATGAACAGCGGGATCAGTCCGAACAGCGGCAGGGCGCGCAGCATCTGCATCAGGGGGTCGACGGCGTGCTCGCCGAGGCGGCTGAGGCCCGCCGCGACGGCCAGGCCGATCCCGGCGGCCGCGCCGAGCGCGAACCCGGCGGCGGCGCGCCGCACCGACACGGCGATCGCGTCGGTCAGGGTGCCGTCCCGGATCAGGTCGAGGGCGGTGGAGGCGATCGCGGTGGGCGCGGCGAGCTGGCGTTCGGACAGCAGCCCGGCGCCGGACGCGAGCTGCCAGACGACGAGCAGCGCCAGCGGGGCGACGAGGCGGGCGAGCGCCGCCCGCCGCCGCCGGGCGAACCCGGGGACGGCACGCGCGCGGCCCGGGGCGCGGGCGAGGGACGACGGACTGGACACGGAAGTGGACACGACGAACGGACCCTTCTCGGGCGGTTGCTTCGAGGGAACGCGGTGATCCGGAGAAGACCGGAGGAGAACCGTGGGAGATCGGCCGGCGGAGCCGGATCAGGCGACTCGACACAGGCAGCTCGCCTGCCGCCGGAGGTCGACGTGCAGGCGCGCCACAAGAGGGGCGAGGGGGTTCACAGGGCCCAGACTGTCACCTATTTCCTATTAAGTCAATGGGTAATACATGGAAGTGGGTTCATACTTCGGGAGCGGTCGGCATCTCCCCCTTCGGAGGCACGCCGCCACCGTCGGGCAGCGCTTAGGCTCGCCATGAGATGAACGCCCCAGACCTCTCCCGGCGCGGCGCCGAGTGGCTGCTGCACGCGCTGCGGCCGGCCCTGGACCCGGGCACCGCGGAGCCGCCCGGCCTGCTCCTGCCCGCGCGCACCTGGCTGCGCGCCGCGCTGCTGGCGCTGCTGCTCGCCCTGACGGTCGGCTTCACCGCCGGGGCGATCGCCATCCCGCTGAACATCTTCGATCCGCGGCCCGCGCCGTTCGTCGCCTCGGCGCTGGGCCTGCTGCAGGCGGCCCCGCTGCTGTTCGCGGCGCGCTGGCCGCTGCGGGCGTGGCGGGTGAGCGCCGCCGGCCACCTGCTGGGGGCGTTCGCGCTGCAGGAGCGGTACTTCTGGCCCTGGCCGGTCACCTCGTGGCTGGCGTTCCTGGTGATCCTGTTCTTCACGGCGGTGGGGCACGAGCGCCGCGTCACGGCGGGCGTCGGCGCCGCCACCGTCGTCGGGCTGATCGCGCCCGCGGTGGCGATCGGGGCGATGCCGGACTGGTACGGCCTCATCCTGGCCGGCCTGGTGGGGCTGGCGCTGGCGTTCGGCGACGCGATCCGCGGCCGCTACGTCGCCGAGCTCAGCCTGCGCCGGCAGGAGGAGCTGCGGCGGCGCGACCTGGCGCGGCAGGCCGTGCTGGAGGAGCGCGCCCGCATCGCCCGGGAGCTGCACGACGTGGTCGCCCACCACATGTCGGTGATCGCGATGCAGGCGGAGGCGGCCCCGTTCAGGATCCCGGACCTGCCGGACGAGGCGCGCCGCACGTTCGGCGTGGTGCGCGACGCGGCCCGCGAGGCGCTGGCCGAGACGCGGCGGGTGGTGGGCCTGCTGCGGTCCGACGACGACGGCGCCGAGCGCGCCCCGCGGCCGGGACTGGACCGTCTGGACGACCTGGTGGCCTCGGCGCGCCGGTCCGGACTGGAGGCCACCGCGACGGTCGTGGGCGTGCCGCGTCCGATGGCGGCCGGGGTGGACCTGTCGGCGTACCGCATCGTCCAGGAGTCGCTGAGCAACGCCGCCCGCCATGCGCCCGGGGCGCGGGTGCGGATCGAGGTGCGGTACGACGCCGACGCGCTGCGGCTCACCGTCGCCGACGACGGTCCCCGCGAGGAGCCCGGGGAGTCGCACGGCGGCGGCCACGGCCTGGTCGGCATGCGCGAGCGGGTCGCCATGCTGGGCGGCACGCTCACCGCGGGCCCGCGGGAGGGCGGAGGCTGGACGGTCGCCGCCGACCTCCCGTACGACGCCGTCGGCTGACGGGACGGGGCGCCGCGTGCGCGGGACGTCCGGCCGACGGGAATCGGCCTTCCCCCTGTCTTGAACCCCCTGTCTTGAACCCCCTGTCTTGAACGGATGAGACGACCATAGGGTGCTGTCGTGACGATTCGGGTGCTGATCGCTGACGACCAGGTGATGATCCGCGACGGGCTGGCCGCGCTGCTCGTCTCCGACCCGGAGATCGAGGTGATCGGGCACGCGGGCAACGGCCGGGAGGCGGTGCGGATGGCCCGCGACCTGGACCCCGACGTGGTCGTCATGGACATCCGGATGCCGGAGATGGACGGCCTGGCCGCCACCGCGGAGCTGGTCGGCGGGCCGCCGCCCGACGGCGCCGAGCCCGCCGACCAGCGCCCCAAGGTCCTGGTGCTGACCACCTTCGACCTCGACGAGTACGTCTACGAGGCGCTGGCCGCGGGGGCCAGCGGCTTCCTGCTCAAGGACGCCCCGGCGGCCGACCTGATCAACGGCGTGCGGGTGGTGGCGCGCGGGGACGCGCTGCTGGCCCCGTCCGTCACCCGCCGCCTCATCGGCGACTTCGCCCGGCGCCGCCGCCACCAGCGGCCCAACCCGGCCGCGGCCGCCGCGCTCACCCCGCGCGAGCTGGACGTGCTGCGGCTGATCGCCCGGGGCCTGTCCAACGCCGAGATCGCCGCCGAGCTGGTGCTGGCCGAGCAGACCGTCAAGACCCACGTCGGCCACGTGCTCACCAAGCTGTCGCTGCGCGACCGCACCCAGGCCGTCGTCTACGCCTACGAGAACGGCCTGGTGGGCTCCTGACGCCCCGTCCACGGCGCCGGGCGCTGTGTCGCTTGTCAGCGCGAGGGATCAAGCACGAGCTTGCCGGCGGTGCGGCGCGCGCGCAGGTCCTCGTGGGCGCGGCGGGCCTCCGACAGGCCGTATTCGCCGCCGTTGACCACCCGGATCCTCCCGTCGGCGGCCAGCGCGAACAGCTCGTCCAGCGCGGTGCGCATCAGGTCCCCGGGAGCCTGGAAGACGTGCGCCAGCCACATCCCGACGACCGCGGTCGAATGCCGCAGCAGGCTCGCGGGCTTGACCGGGGAGGGCTCCTGCCGCGAGGCCATGCCGTAGAAGGCCAGCCGCCCGAAGGGGGCGAGCGCGGCCAGGCTCTGGTCGGTGACGGCGCCGCCGGTCATCTCCAGGACCACGTCCACGCGGCGCCCGCCGTTGGCCTCGATGAGCGCGGCCTTCATGTCCGGCTCGGCCGCGTCCACCGCGACGTCGGCGCCCAGCTCCAGGGCCAGCTCGCGCTTCTCCTCCGACGACGCGGTCGCGATCACGCGTCCCGCGCCCCACGCCTTGGCCAGCTGCACCGCCAGCGAGCCGACCCCGCCCGCGGCGGCGTGCACGACGACCGACTCGCCCGGCTCCAGGCGGACGCTCTTGCGCAGCAGCACCCACGCCGTCGCGCCCTGGATCACCATGCCGAGGGCGGTCACGTCGTCGATCGCGTCGGGGACGTCCCAGGCCATGGCCTCGGCCGCGACCGCCTTCTCGGCGTACCCGCCGGTGCCGGTCAGCGCGACGACCCGGCGGCCGTCGGGGGTGCGGCCGACGACCTCGCCGCCCGGCACCAGCGGCAGGGACGCGGCGGACAGGTAGCTGTTCTCGGCCTGGTGGGTGTCGGCGTAGTTGACCCCCGCCCGCGACACCTCCACGAGCACCTGGCCGGGCCCGGGCTCGGGTTCGGGCAGGTCGGCGAGGGCGAGGACTTCGGGGCCGCCGAACGCGGTGATCTGTATCGCGCGCATCGTCTCCTCCTGCGTGGTGGTCGCCGTGGTCAGCGGGGGCCGGGGACGCCGCGGAACCGGAACGGCTCGGCGGGGCGGCCCGGCACGACGTACCACGCCTCCCCGGTCCCGCCGGCGGCCAGGATCCGCATGAACGCCTCCACCACGTCGGAGACGTCCAGGATCGGAAAGCCGGTCCGCTCCAGCTCTTCCCTGAGCGGCGCGATGATGTCGGTGTCGGCGAACGACGGGCACAGCGCGTTGACGCGGACGCCCTCGCCGACGTGGTTGGGGGCCAGCGACCGGACGAGGGCGACCACCGCCGCCTTGCCGGCGCCGTAGACCGGGTCGAACGGCGTGGGGGTCAGCGCCGCCATGCTGGCGGTGGCGATGATGTCCCCGCCGCCGCGGGCGCGCAGCGCGGGCAGCGCCGCGTGCACCCCGTAGACGACGCCGTCGAGGTTGATCGCCATGGCGCGGCGGTACGCCTCGGGGTCGAAGTCGCCGTCCAGGCCGCAGCCGCTCGCCACGCCCGCGTTGAGGAAGGCCAGGTCGAGCCCGCCGAACCGGTCCCGCGCGGCGGCCACCGCGGCCTGGTTGTCGGCCGGTTCGCGCACGTCGCACCGGACGAACGCGGCGTCCAGCTCCTCGGCCAGGGCCGCGCCGCGCTCGGCGTCCACGTCGGCCAGCACCAGCCGGGCGCCTTCGGCGGCCAGCCGCCGGGCGACGGCCGCGCCGATGCCGCGCGCCGCGCCGGTGATCAGCGCGACCGCGCCGTCCAGGCCGTCCGGGCGGGTGCCGGCGGCAGCGTCGTTCGGGGTCATGCGAGGACTCCCCTCCACAACTGACTGACTCGTCAGTTACTCTAACCGAATGGACTTCGGTTTGAGCGAACGGGCCCGCGAGCACCTCGCCCGGCTGCAGGACTTCATGGACTCCCACGTCTATCCCGCCGAGCCCGTGTACGCGCGGCAGCGCCGCGAGCTGCGCGCCGCGGGCCAGGAGCACACCGTCCCCCCGATCGTCGAGGAGCTCAAGGCCGAGGCGCGCAAGCGAGGGCTGTGGAACCTGTTCCTGCCCGCCGAGCACCCCGGCGGGCAGGCGCCGCTGCATCCGCCGGTGTGCGAGGAGGAGACGCCCTCGCACGGCCTGAGCGTCACCGACTACGCGTCCCTGGCCGAAGTCACCGGACGCGTCCCGCACATCGCCCCGGAGGCGCTCAACTGCTCGGCGCCCGACACCGGCAACATGGAGGTGCTGCACCTGTTCGGCACCCCCGAGCAGAAGCGGCGCTGGCTCGTCCCCCTGCTGCGCGGGGAGATCCGCAGCGCCTTCGCCATGACCGAGCCGGACGTGGCCAGCTCCGACGCCCGCAACATCTCCACGCGGATCGAGCGCGACGGCGACCACTACGTCATCAACGGCCGCAAGTGGTGGATCACCGGCTCGGCCGACCCGCGCTGCAAGATCCTGATCGTGATGGGCCGGACCGACCCGGAGGGCCACCCGTACCGGCAGCAGTCCATGGTGCTGGTGCCGGTCGACACGCCCGGCGTGGAGATCGTCCGCGCGCTGCCCGTGTTCGGCTACTCCGACCAGGAGGGCCACTGCGAGATCCGGTTCACCGACGTGCGGGTGCCGGTGGAGAACCTGATCGGCGAGGAGGGCGGCGGGTTCGCCATCGCGCAGGCCCGGCTCGGCCCCGGCCGCATCCACCACTGCATGCGCGCCCTCGGCATGGCCGAGCGGGCGCTGGAGCTGATGTGCCGGCGGGCGGTGTCGCGCGTGGCGTTCGGCAAGGAGCTGGCGCGGCAGGGCGTGATCCAGCAGTGGATCGCCGAGTCGCGGATGGCGATCGAGCAGGCCCGGCTGCTCACCCTCAAGACCGCCTGGCTGATCGACAACAAGGGCGTGCGGGCGGCCCGCTCCGAGGTCGCGGCCATCAAGGTGGTGGCGCCGCGCGTCGCGCTGGACGTGCTCGACAAGGCGATCCAGGTGCACGGCGGCGCCGGAGTCAGCGACGACACGCCGCTGGCGGCCATGTGGGCCTGGGCGCGGACGCTGCGCCTGGCCGACGGGCCCGACGAGGTGCACGTGCGGTCGGTGGCGCGCACCGAGCTCGGGAAGTATTGGGACGCATGACGGACGGCACGGGGGACGCGGCCGCACGGGGGCCGGCGCCGGACGCGGACGCCGGCGGCCGGGCGCCGGAGCAGCCGGAGCAGCCGGAGCAGGCACCGGAGCAGACGCCGGAGGCGGGCGCTCGGCGGCGGATGTCGTACGCCCGGCGCCGCGAGCAGCTGCTCGCGGCGGCCCTCGCCGAGTTCGGGCGGCGCGGCTACCACCTGACCCAGATGGACCACGTGGCGGCCGCCGCCCGGGTCTCCAAGGCGCTGCTCTACCAGCACTTCGGCTCCAAGGAGGAGCTGTTCGTCGAGGTGACCGAGGCGATCGTCACCGAGCTGACGGGGCGGCTCAACGCCGCCGTCTCCGCCGAGCGCCGCAGCGTCGACAACATCCGCGCGATGGTGCGGGCGCTGTTCGACTACGCCACCGAGGAGCCGGACGCGTGGGCGCTGGTCATCCGGCACCTGGACAAGCCGGAGGTCGGCCCCGGCCTGCGCGAGCTGCGCGAGCGGATGGGCACGGCGCTGGTCGACATCCTGCTGCGCCGCCGCCGCGCCGACCCGACGCTGTCCCCCGCCGCGCTGCGGGCCAACGAGCGGCGCGCGCGGCTGCTGGTGCCGCTGATGTACGGGGCGATGCTGTCGATGGTGTCGTGGTGGCTCGAGCATCCCGACACCCCGCGGGACCGGGCCGAGCAGATGGCCGTGGAGTTCGTCTGGCTCGGCCTGGACCGCGTACGGCAGGGCGAACGCCTGGACCGGCCCCGGGACTGACCCCGCGTCCCCGTTCCGCATCGAAGGGCGGCGGATGGGGCGCCCCCACGTGCGCCCACCGCCGCCCGCGGCGCCGCGTCAGTGCAGGATGGCCCGCAGGGCCTCGGCGGCGCGGTGGCAGTCGAGGAACGTGGAGTACAGCGGCGTCGGGGCCAGGCGCACCACGTCGGGCTCCCGGGCGTCGGCGATCACCCCGGCCTCGTCGGCCAGGCGGCGGACCAGGCCCTTGGCGTCGGCCACCCGGATCGACAGCTGGCAGCCCCGCCACGCCGGGTCGGACGGCGTGATCACCTCCAGGCCGGCGATCCCCTCCAGGCGGTCCGCCAGGTAGCCGGTGAGGCGGCGGCTCTTGGCGCGCAGCGCCTCCATGCCGACCCGGTCGAAGATCCGCAGCGAGGCCAGCACCGGCGCCATGGCCAGGATCGGCGGGTTGGACAGCTGCCAGGAGTCGGCCGAGGCGACGGGGACGAAGTCCGGCTCCATCGCGAAGCGGGTGGCCGGGTCGTTGCCCCACCAGCCCGCCAGGCGCGGCAGCGCCGGGTTGCGGACGTGGCGTTCGTGCACGAAGCAGCCCGCCACGGCGCCGGGTCCGCTGTTGAGGTACTTGTAGGAGCACCAGGCGGCGAAGTCGACGTCCCAGTCGTGCAGGCGCAGTGGAACGTTCCCGGCGGCGTGCGCCAGGTCCCAGCCGACGACGGCGCCCGCGGCGCGGCCCGCCTTGGTGATCGTCGGGATGTCCATGAGCTGCCCGGTCAGGTAGTTCACGCCGCCGAGCAGGACCAGCGCGACGTGGTGGCCCTCGCGTTCCAGATGGCCGACGACGTCCTCGGTGCGCAGGTGCTCCTCGCCGGGGCGCGGCCGCAGCCGCACGATCGTCTCCGCCGGGTCCAGGCCGTGGTGCACCGCCTGGCTCTGCACCGCGTACGAGTCGGACGGGAACGCCGAGTCCTCGATCAGGATCCGCGTGCGGTCCCCGGACGGCCGGTAGAAGGTGGCCATCATCAGGTGGAGGTTGACCGTCAGCGAGTTCATCGCGACGACCTCGTGCGGAAGCGCCCCCACCAGGCGGGCCGCGGGCTCGCGCAGCAGCTCGTGGTAGTCCACCCAGGGGCGGCGCGCCCGGTGGTGGCCCTCGACGCCGAGCCGCGCCCAGTCCAGCAGCTCCTCCTCGACCAGCCGCGCGGCGGCGCGGGGCTGCAGGCCGAGCGAGTTGCCGGCGAAGTAGGCGACCTCGCCGCCGTCCGGGCCCGTCGGGACGTGGAACTCGGCGCGCAGCGTCGGCAGCGGATCGGTCTCGTCCAGCCGCCGCGCCTCGGCGGCGCCCGGATCTTCGGACGGCAGGAAGTCCATGTGGGGCATGCTCACCAGTTCTCGTTCTCTTCGGACGGTTCCGGACTCGCGGGGACGGCTCCGTCCGGCGCGTCCAAGGCGAAGAACGCCCGGGCGTTGCCGCCGAGCAGGGCCGCGCATTCATCGTCGGTGAGGCCGTCGCAGGCGCGGATGACCGCGCCGGGCTCGGTCTCGCCGAGCGGGAAGGGGAAGTCGGTGCCGAGCATCACCCGGTCGGCGCCCATGACGTCCACCAGCAGGCGCAGCGCGCGCGGGTCGAACACGGCCGAGTCGACGTAGAAGCGGTCGGTGTAGGCCGAGGGCGGGCGGGGCGAGTCGCGGCGCACGATGTCGCGGTTGCGCCAGGCGTTGTCGGCGCGCCCCAGCAGGTAGGCGAAGCTGCCGCCGCCGTGGCAGAAGCACAGCCGCAGCGTCCGCGGCAGGCGTTCGAACGCGCCCGACAGCATCAGCGACAGGATCGACAGCTGCGTCTCGGCGGCCATGCCGACCAGCCACGGCAGCATGTAGCGGCCGTTCATGCGGTCGCCGCCGAGCATGTCCCACGGGTGGACGAGCACGGGCACGCCCTCGTCGGCGCAGTGGGTGAGGAACTCGACGACGGCGGCGTCGTCGAGGTACCGGGGGCCGACGTGGTTGCCGATGTGGACGCCGCGGTGTCCGGCCGCCGCCGCCTTGGTGACCATGGCGCACGCCGTCTCGACGTCCTGGAGCGGCACCTGGCACAGGGGGACGAGGCGCTCGGGGGCCTGCGCGCAGAAGTCGAGGATGCGCTCGTTGACCAGTTCGCACCAGTCGGCCGCGCGCTCGGGCTCGGCGGCGTACCCGAACATCAGCGGCGTGGACGACACGACCTGCACGTCCACCCCGCCGCGGTCCATGGCGGCCAGGCGCGCGTCGGCGTCCCACAGCTCGGCGCGGACCGGACGGTACTCCTCGTCGCCGCTCATCATCATCCCGGTGCCGTCGCCGTGCTCGCGCAGCCACGGCTCCCCCGCGCCCGCCAGCATGCGCGCTTCGTCGCGGGAGACGCGGGGGAAGACGTGGGCGTGGACGTCGACGACCGGCGTCCGTCCGCTCATCGGGTCCGCGGCCGCATGTGCTCGGGCCACTCCTTGCCGGGGTGGACGGCGCCGCAGTTGCGGCACGTGCGGTCGCCGTCGTAGAAGCCCTGGAACACCGGGGGCAGGTCGTCCACGATCGACCGCACCTGCAGTTCCGCGCGGTGGACGAGGTGGTGGCACTCGGTGCAGTACCACTCGAACGCCTCGCGCACCCCCTCCGGGCGGGCGATCTCCACGACCAGGCCGATGCTGCCCGGTTCGGGGCGCTGCGGGGAGTGACGCACGTTCGGCGGCAGCAGGAACACCTCGCCCTCGCTGATCTGCACGTCCACCGGAGGCCGCCCCTCCTCCTCCATGACGCGCAGGACCATGTTGCCCTTGAGCTGGTAGAAGAACTCCTCGGTCGGGTCGACGTGGAAGTCGGTGCGCTGGTTGGGGCCGCCGACCACCATGACGATCATCCCGGAGTCCTGCCAGACCTGGACGTTGCCGACCGGCGGCTTGAGCAGGTCGCGATGGTCCTCGATCCAGCGGGCGAAGTCGAACGGGCGCCCGTGCGACAGTTTCGGCAGTGTCTTCGGCACGGTCATGCTCCGACCTCCTCGTGGGAGCCGCGGTCCCGCGGGATGTGCGCCACGCAGGACATCTCGATGAGCAGATGGGGATGGGGCAGCTGGTGCACGGCGACGGTGGTGCGCGCCGGGCCGTTCTCGTCGAAGTACTCGCCGTACACCTCGTTGTACCCGCCGAAATCGTTCATGTTCACCAGGTACGTGGTGACGCTGACCAGGTCGGACAGGTCGCCCCCGGCGGCGCGCAGCAGGTCGCGGATGTTCTCGATGACCGCCCGCGTCTGCTCCCGGATGTCCAGGTCGGTGACGCCCATGGCGTCGGCGCGCGCGCCCGCGAACGTGCCGTCGGGCCGCCGCGAGCTCGTCCCGGAGACGAAGACCAGGTCGCCGGCGCGCTTGAGGTGCGGGAACCGCCCGCGCGGCTTGGCCTTGCCCGCCACCAGGTAGGCCTCGTTCGCCGAGTCGGTCATCGGGCCGTCACCTCCACGCTGCCGAGGCCCGCGCCGGTGACGCGGACGTGGGCGCCCTTGGGCAGGGGGACCGCGGCGGTGGCCGCACCCGCGAGCACGACCCAGCCGGGCTCCAGCGCGATGCCGGCCGCGGCGGCCAGGCGCGCGGCGGCGCGCAGCGACCGCACCGGGTCGCCGAGGATCGCGGCCGACGAGCCGGTCTGCACGGGACGCCCGTCGATCTCCATGAGCAGTCCGACGTTGGACACGTCGCGCGGGCGGCGCCACGGGCCGACGCCGAACCGGGCGGCCGAGGCGTTGTCGGCGATGACGTCCGCCAGCGTGAACGAGAAGCCGTCGTAGCGGGAGTCGAGGATCTCGAAGCCCACGGCGACGCCGTCGATCGCGGCGTCCGCGTCGGCGGGCGAGCGGACCTCGCGGCCGATGAGGAAGGCGATCTCCGGTTCGATCCGGGGGTGGATGAGCCGGGAGACGTCGACGTCCGGGCCGGCGGGCATCGCGTCGGTGAGCAGGCCCCAGATCACGTCGTCGACGCCCATCTGGACCATCTTGGCGCGGCTGGTGAAGCCCATCTTGACGCCGACCAGCCGCTCGCCGCGCGCCCGGCGCCGCTCGATCACGGCGTGCTGGACGGCGTACGCGGTCGGCACGTCCAGGTCCGCGGCGTCGGTCAGCCTGGGAATGGGCCGGGCGTCGCGTTCGGCGGCGTCCAGCGCCGCGGCCAGCGCGTTCACATCCGTCACGGGGCCTCCTCGGCGGGCTCTTCCGCGGGCTCGTCGGCGGGCTCTTCCGCAAAGGCGACGCGGACGTCGCCGAGCCCGTCGATGCGGGCCTCCAGCACGTCGCCGGGGGCCGGGACGACCATCGGGCCGAGCGCACCGGTCAGGACGGTGTCGCCCGCCCGCAGCGGCGTGCCCTGGGCGACGAGATGGTCGGCCAGCCACAGCGCCGCGTTGAGGGGGTGGCCGAGGCACGCGGCGCCGGTGCCGGTGGACACCTGCTCGCCGCGCCGTTCCAGCACCATGCCGCACATCCGCAGGTCGACGTCGGCCAGGCGGACGGGCCGGTTGCCCAGCACGTACACGCCGGATGAGGCGTTGTCGGCCACGGTGTCGACGAGCGTGATGTCCCAGTCGCGGATGCGGCTGCCGGCGACCTCGATGGCGGGCAGCGCGAACGCGGTGGCGCGGATCAGGTCGGCGACGGTGTGCCGCTCGTGCGTCAGGTCCCGGTCCAGGACCAGCGCGACCTCGGCCTCGGCGCGGGGCTGCAGCACCGCCCCGGCCGGGATCTCGGCGCCGTCCGGGACGGCCATGTCGGCGAACAGCGCGCCGCAGTCGGGGGTGTCGACGCCGAGCTGCCGCTGCACGGCGCGCGACGTCAGGCCGATCTTGTGGCCGACCAGGCGGCGTCCCCCGGCCAGCCACACCTCGGCGACGCGGCGCTGCACGGCGTACGCGGCGTCCGCTCCGTCGATCAGGTCGCGGACCGGCGCGCACGGCGTGCCGGAGGCGTGGGCGCCGAGGATGCGGTCGGCGGCGGCCTGCACGCCGTCCGCGGTGATGGTTCGGGTGGTCTCGGTCACGGGCTCGCTTTCCTTGTCGGCGGTCAGAACCGCACGCACACGTTCACGGGTTCGGAGAAGAAGTCCAGGGAGTACTCTCCCCCTTCGCGGCCGATCCCGGACGCCTTGATCCCGCCGAACGGGGTGCGCAGGTCGCGCAGGTTCCAGCAGTTGACCCACACGATGCCCGCGGCGATGCGCGGCGCCACCCGGTGCGCCCGCGCCAGGTCGCGGGTCCACACGGTGGCGGCCAGGCCGTAGGGGCTGTCGTTGGCCAGGCGCAGCGCCTCCTCCTCGGTGTCGAACGGCGCGACGTGGCACACCGGCCCGAAGATCTCCTCCCGGACGGCGCGGGCCGTGGGGGGCAGGCCGGTGAGCACGGTCGGCTCGACGTAGAAGCCGTTGTCGCGCCGGTCCCCGAACACGGGGACGCCGCCGCCCGCCAGCACCGTGGCGCCCTCCTCCACCGCGAGCCGGTAGTAGGACAGCACCTTGTCGCGGTGCGCCGCGGAGATCATCGGTCCGTAGTCGCGGAGGCCGCGGGCGCGTTCGGCGAGCGCGGCGGCGAACTCCTCGAAGAGGGGCCGTTCGACGTAGACGCGTTCGGTGCACAGGCAGATCTGCCCGGAGTGGGTGAAGACCGAGCGGACCGTGCCCTCCAGGGCCGCCTCGACGTCGGCGTCGGCGAAGATCAGCGCGGGGTTCTTGCCGCCGAGCTCGAACGACACGGGGGTGACGTGCTCGGCGGCGTTGCGCATGATCGCGGCGCCGGTGGCCGACTCCCCGGTGAACGCGATCGCGTCCACGCCGGGATGCCCGGTCAGGAACTCCCCGGCGGCGCCGGGGCCGTGCCCGTGGACGAGGTTGAACGCGCCGGCCGGGAGCCCGACCTCGTGCACCACGCCGGCCAGCAGCGTCGCCGTGGACGGCGTCTCCTCCGACGGCTTGGCCACCACCGCGTTCCCGGCCGCCAGCGCCGGCGCGACCTTCCAGGTGAGCAGCAGCAGCGGCAGGTTCCACGGGGAGATGACCGCGACGACGCCCAGCGGACGGCGGACGGTGTAGTTGAGCGCCTCCCCGGCGCCGCCGCTCCAGCCCGGAACGCGCGTGGTGTAGGCGCGCTCGCCCCGCCCGTACAGCAGGTCGGCGTAGGCGCGGAAGTTGCCGATCGCGCGCGGGACGTCCACCGCGGCGGCCAGGTCGCGGGGCTTGCCGGTGTCGGCGACCTCGGCGTCCACGAACTCGTCGAAGCGGGCCTCGATGCCGGCGGCGATCTCGCGCAGCGCGGCGGCCCTGTCCTCGGGCGAGGCGGCGCCCCAGGCCCCGTCGAGGGCCTGCCGGGCGGCCCGGACGGCGGCGTCGACCGTCGCGCGGGACGCCTCGGGCACCCGGCCCCGCTCGGTTCCGTCCACCGGATCGATCAGCGGGAAGTCGCGCTCGCCGTCCCCGGTGAACGCGCCGCCGACGTAGTGCTCTGCCTTCATCGCCATCCCTCGGGAGCGTCCCCGCGCGTGCGCGCCGGACACTGCGATGATGCTCCCGAGGAGCTATACCTGACAAATACCCTTTACCTTCACTGCTATCACCGAACGGTGATAGAAAGGAGCATGCGCCCCATCGACTTGCTCAACGGGCGGCTGAAGCTGCGGCACCTGGTCCTGGTGGTGGCGATCGCCGACCACGGCAGCGTGCTGCGCGCCGCCCGGCACCTGCGCCTGGCGCAGCCCGCCGTGACGCGGAGCCTGCGCGAGGTCGAGGACGTGCTCGGCGTGGAGCTGTTCACCCGGGGACCGCGCGGCGTCACCCCCACCCTGTTCGGCGAGGCGTTCGTGGAGCACGCCCGCGCCGTGCTCGCCGAGCTGCGCCGCGCCGGGGAGCGCATCGCCGAGCTGGCGGACGCGCGGGTGGGCACGGTGACCATCGGCACCCTGCTGGCCGGGTCGAA
The DNA here is from genome assembly GCF_001552235.1 of Actinomadura rubrobrunea NBRC 15275. Classification (NCBI taxonomy): domain Bacteria; kingdom Bacillati; phylum Actinomycetota; class Actinomycetes; order Streptosporangiales; family Thermomonosporaceae; genus Actinomadura; species Actinomadura viridilutea. The sequence goes on from NZ_BCQU01000063.1 coordinate 19,925, forward strand.
CGTGCTGCTGCCGCGCGCCATCGCCGCGCTCAAGCGCGACCGCCCCGGCATCACCGTGATCGTCCGGGAGGCCACGTTCGACATCCAGGCGCCGCGCCTGCTGGACGGCGAGCTCGACATGATCCTGGGACGCCTCAACCCGATCGACGACCTGCGCGGCCTGCGGCAGATCACCCTGTACAGCGAGCCGGTGCGCCTGGTCGCCCGGCGCGACCACCCGGCCCGGTCGCGCGGCGGCCTCGCGCTGCGCGACCTGCTCGACTACCCCTGGGTGCTGCCGCTGGAGCAGACCGCGCTGCGCCAGGAGCTGGAACAGGTGTTCCGCGACGAGGGCCTGCCGCCGCCGACCGACCTGGTGGAGTGCACGTCGATCCTCACCGTCCGCACGCTGGTCCGCGACACCGACATGATCGCCGCGCTGCCGGAGCTGGTGGCGGTGACCGACGGGGAGATCGCGCCGCTGCCCGTTCCGCTGGAGCCGGTGCGCCGCCACGTCGGCGTGACGCTGCCGGACGGGCGGCCGCTCACGCCCTCGGCCCGCGTCATGCTCGACCACCTGCGGCGGGAGGCGGCCGCGCTCACCGGAGAGGCCGCGCTCAGCGGCCGGTCCGGGCGATGAGCCCGAGCAGCGCCCGGCTCACCGCGGAGCGGGGATCGGCCAGGTCCAGCACCACGTCGAAGTGGTTGCGCTCGGGGACGACCATCAGCTCCGCGGCCTCGCCCCAATGCCGGCGGAATCTGCGCGACTGCTCGAGGAATCCGGTGCCGTCGTCCTCGGCGACCGCCACCACCGCCGGGCACCGCCGTTCGGCGGGCAGCAGTTCGGGGCTGAGCGCGGCCGCCCTCTTCACGTCCAGTCCGAGCCACTCGTTGACGTAGACGCGCACCAGGGGGCGGATGTCGAACAGCCCGCTGAACGGCATGGCGGCCTTGACGACGTCCTGGGGCAGTCCGAACGTCCGCTGCCACCCGTCCACCATGAGCATCCCGGTGAGGTGCCCGCCCGCCGAGCTGCCGCCCACCACGATCCGCTCCGGGTCGAGCCCGTGCTCCTCGCCTTCGCGGTGCACCCAGGCGACCGCCGCCCGCACCTGCCGCACGATCTCCTCAAGGGTGACCTTGGGCGCCAGCGTGTAGTCGGGCACGACCGTCGCGACCCCTTGCTCCCACAGCATCCGCGCCATGAACGCCGAGTCGTGCCGGGACAAGGCCCGCCAGTACCCGCCGTGCAGGTACACGAACACCGGCCTCGGCGCCCCGCCCGTGCCCCACACGTCGAGCTTCTCACCACTGGTCCGGTCGTACACGACCCCCGGCTGCCCGGGCAGCCCGTCGACGGCCTCGTCCGACATCCGCCGGTAGCGGGTCATGAGCCGGGCGAACTCCTCTTCCCCGGCCTTGCGCCGGACGTTGTAGGCGACGTCCAGCTCCTCGTCGGACAGCTCCCGCCCCGGCCAGTCCTCCAGCGACACGCTCATGGCCACAGCCTCCGCCACCCCGCCGGACGCAGGCAAATACCGTTACGGGCGTCCGATATAACAAGCCGCGTCCGCCGAGGCCCGCCCCGGCGTGTGCGCCCGGCGCACCACGCCGCCCGCGCCGCAGGTCAGGCAGGGGGAAGCCCTGCACCAGCGCGGCCCGGCGCAAAATCCCGTGGCAGCGGGGCCGCGCACCGCTCTAGATTCAGACACGCCTTCTCCTCGCGGCTGCTGAACCCGAGGCAACGGCGGCGCCCTCTTGCGCCGCCTCTCCGGCGCTTTCGACCGCGCCTGTTTCCGCATGCCCTTCTCAGCAGCTCGAAGGACCCACTTTCATGCGCATCCGTCAGGACCGCCGCCTCGTGCGGCGCGACGACCACTGGCTCACCCTGCCGAACCCCTGGGACGTCCCCGTCGACATCTGCGCCGATGAGCGCGTGCCTCTCGAACCGGCGGCCGTGGACGAGGCGCTGTCCGTCCTGGAGACCGCCGAAACCCTCGCCCGTCTCGCCGAGGCGATGCCCGGCCACGACGGTCCGGCGCCACGCATCACCCGCATGGTCCTCACACCCGACTTCCACAAGGGCGCGGGCATACCGATCGGCACGGTCGTCGAGACCGAGGGCGCGCTGCTGCCGCAGGCGGTGGGAAACGACGTGAACTGCGGCATGCGGCTGGAGGTCACCTCGCTCACCGTGGACGAGGTGCGTCCGCGTCTGGACGCCCTGGAACGGCGGCTGCGGCACCTGTTCTTCGAGGGCGGGCGGCGCATCGCCCTCACCGCCGTCCAGCGGGAGGCCCTGCTGCGCGAAGGGCTCCCGGGGCTGCTCCTCTCCGGCGACACCCCATGGCAGGGGTACCAGCCCACCGACGCCGACGACTGCCTGGACCGCATGCACGCGCCGGCGCTCCCGGCGGGCACCGCCGACGCGTTCGCCGACTGGATCGAAAGCGCGGGCGGCGCCGGGGCCGCCAGCCACGACAGCGTCATCGGCGGCATCGGCGGCGGCAACCACTTCGTCGAACTGCAGTACGTCGCGCGGGTCCACGACGCCGCGGCCGCGTACGCGTGGGGCCTGGCCCCGGGTGCGGTCGTGCTGATGGCGCACAGCGGTTCGCTGTCGCTGGGACATCAGGCCAACGCCACGGCGCTGGACCGGCTGCGCCGGACCTGGCCCGCCGGGCTGCCCCGGCCCCGCAACGGTATCCTGCCGTTCCTGCTGGGCGGCGGGCCCGACGACGGCCTGCGCCGCTACCTGGACGCGTTCGGCAACGCCGCCAACTTCGCCGCCGGCAACCGGTTCTTCCTCGCCCTCACCATGCGGGCCGGACTCGCCGCCGAATGCGGGCAGTTGACGGCGCGGCTCATCTATGACGCGCCGCACAACCTGTTCTGGCGAGACGGAGACCGCGTCGTCCACCGCAAGGGCGCGACGCCCTCGGGCGGCCACGAGGAAATGGCGGGCGGCCCGTACGCGATGTGGGGCGAACCGGTGATCGTGCCCGGCTCGATGGGCGCGTCCAGCTACCTGCTGCGCGGCCACGGCAACCCCCGCACGCTGGCCAGCGCCTGCCACGGAGCCGGGCGGCGCGTCCCCCGGGGTGCCGCCGCGCGGGCGAGCGACGACGAACTCGACGCCTTCCTGCGGGAGTTCCGCGTGGTCACGCCGCTGGACCACCGCGACCCGACGGTGGCGCGCCGCGGGGACGTGATGGCGGCCCGGCGCCGCGACTTGAAGGAGGAAGCGCCGTGGGCCTACAAGGACATCGGCCCCGTGGTGTCCAGCCTGCACGCAGGCGCAGTGGCGGCCCCGGTCGCCGAACTGCGGCCTCTCCTGACCGTCAAGGGCTGACCGATCTCGGCCGCTCCGTATACGGGCCGGCGTTACCGGCGAGAGTCGGGCGCATGTATCCCGCCACCTCGTCCCCCGACCGCCGCGGACGCCGTTACCATTCCCGGAGTGCCAAGATCCCCCGTTGGCATGACCTGTACTGGAACGGCGTGAAATGGATGACCTCGACCTCCGGCACCAGCTGCCGGGCGGCCTGGAGCAGCTGTTCGCCGACCCGAGCGTCGAGCGGTCGCTGTCCACACCGCTGCCCGACGGCGACCTGGTGTGGCCGGACCCCGGCTATCCGCAGCGCCAGCTCGTACGGCGTCCCGCGTTCTGGCTGAGCGACGACCCGGTGTCCGGCGAGCTGTGGGCTCAGCTGCGCGCCGAGCACCCCACCTCGGGCCTGTGGCCGCTGCTGATGGACGAGTCCGCCCAGCCGTGGGCGGCGGGACAGGTCGCCCCGGAGCCCGTGGAGGACATCGCCAACTACGCCCCCGACGCCTTCATGTACGAGGTGTGGGCCGACTGGGTGGAGCAGGCCACCGAGGAGGACCTGGAGGATCTGGCCCCGTTCGGCGCGCACTGCCCCGGGACGGCGCCGCCCGCGTCCCTGGTGGACGACCCCGGCGCCGTGGCCGACCGGCACGCGCGCACGCTGGCCCGCCGCGGTCTGTCGCTGGCCCTGGTCGCCGTGTCCCGCGGCGCCGACGCGCTGACCGCGGTCGGCTGGCAGGGCGCGCTGAACCACAACGAGTGGACCGCGCCGCTGTCCGCGGTGGTCCGCGGCTGGGAGGACCGGTTCGGCGCGCGCGTCGTCGGCCTCGGCTTCAACACCCTCGAGCTGAGCGTGGCCGCGCCGCCCGTCACGTCCCGGCACGCCCTGCACGTCGCCGCCGAGCACTGGGCGTTCTGCCCGGACATCCTGTTCCAGGGCCCGGGCACGCTCGCCGGGTACGCCGAGGAGATCCGCGGCAGGACCTGGTGGTCGTTCTGGTGGGACTGAGCGCGGTCTGACGCCGGCCGGCCGACTTGGACCGGTCCCTTCCGCCCGGCCCTGGTCCGGCCGAGCGGCGTCGGCCTACTATGCGCAGGGACACGCCGCCGGAGCCGAGCCCGCCCCTCGCTCCGCCAGTGGACGCTCGGAAGGGAACGCAACCAGGTGCGGACACGGGGGTCGCTCGAGGCCGTGAGGCGGCGGCGCGCGGGCCGGCGGAGCCGGGTGGTCCCCGCGGTGATCGGCACGGCGGTCGCGGCCACGCTGGTCGCGGACGTCGTCGTGGCGGCGTCCGGGATGCTCGAGCCGTCCGGCGGCAAGGGCGGGCGCGGCCGCCTGGTCTCCGTCGACACCGACGCGGCGGCCCCGGCCGTCGCGCCCCTCACCAGGCTGTTCACCCCCGTCCTGCTGGTCGCGGGCGACGCCCCGCTGCCGCCCGACGCCGTCGAACGCGCCCGGAGGGTCAAGGGCGTGGCGGGGCTGACCGTCGTGGACGCCGCCCAGGCGCAGGTGGCGGGGCGGCGCGTGGGCCTGCTCGGCGTCGACCCGTCGGAGTTCCGCGCGTTCACCCCGCGGCAGTCGGCGGAGTCGGACCCGCTGTGGCGGAGCGTGGCGACCGGCGGCATGGCGGTGTCGTTCGAGCTGAGCCGGGACGGGTCGGTGCCGCTCGGCGGCGTCGTGCCGGCGGGCGGCTCCCGCAGCCCCGGCCGCGTGCGGGTGGCCGCGTACGCGTCCCTGGGCATCGACGGCGTGGACGCGGTGGTGTCCCGCGGGCAGGCCCGCGCGCTCGGCATGCCGCAGGGCAACGGCCTGGTGGTCGGCGCGTCCACGGCCGACGCGGCGGCGCTGTCGAAGCGGCTCAGGCGCGTCCTGCCGCCCGGCACCCGTGTCGCGGTGCTGCGGGACGCCGCGTCGCGGTCCGCGTCGACGGGCGCGGGGCGGCGGGCGCCCAGGCCGGCGGGGCCGCGCGTCACCGGACGGCCCGACGGAGCGCTCGGCGCCCGCTCCACGGTCACGGGCAACCTGATGACCGCGACCATGCGCGACCTGGTGCTGGAGATCGACCGGATCTTCGGCCCGTTTCCGACGATCGGCTGCTACCGAACCGGCGCGGACGCGCAGGACCACGCGGTCGGGCGCGCCTGCGACTTCATGGAGGGGCCGATCGGGCGCATGCCGAGCGCGTCGGCGCAGCGGCACGGCGACCAGCTCGCCCAGTACGCCGTCGCCAACGCCCGCCGCCTCGGCATCTCCTACGTCATCTGGAAGCAGCACATCTGGAACGTGCGCTACCCCGGGTGGCGCCGCATGGAGGACCGCGGGAGCATCACGCAGAACCACTACGACCACGTGCACATATCCGTGCTCGAGTGAACCTCCGCGGGCGGGGCTGCGACGTCCATCGAAACCGCGCGACGGCGGCGTGCGTGCCGGGCGGGGCTAGGGCAGTTCCAGTTCCGCCCACACGACCTTGCCGGTGGGCGTGCGGCGGACGCCCCAGCGGCGGGCGATGCTGCCGACGACGTGCAGGCCGCGGCCGGACTCGGCGTCCCGCAGCGCGTCGCCGTGGCGGCGCACCCGGGGACGGGCGTCGGAGGAGTCGAACACCTCGCACACCAGGCCGCCCTCGCGGACCAGGCGCAGGGTGACGCGGCCGCCCGCGTGCCGGATCGCGTTGGTGACCAGCTCGGACGCCAGCAGCGCGGTGGAGTCGGCCAGCTCGGGCAGGTCCCAGCGGGCCAGGCGGTCGCGGACCAGGCCCCGGGCGCGGCGGATCGCGGCCGGGTCGCCGGGCAGGTCCCACGACACGTGCGCGTCGGCGGGGATGCGCCGCAGCCGCGCGACGAGCATGGCGATGTCGTCGCGGTGCCGGTCGTCGTACACCCCGTCCAGGCTCGCCTGGCACAGCGACTCCAGGGACCGCCGCCGCGCGCCCGGGCCGAACACCGATCGCAGCCGGGCCAGCCCGTCGTCGATGTCGCGGCTGCGGTTCTCCACCAGCCCGTCGGTGTAGAGGACGAGCAGCGTGTCGTCCTCCACGGCGAACTCGCGGCTGACGATGGGGCCCGCGCCGACGCCGAGCGGCGGGGCGGGCCGCATGTCCAGGTAGGACGCCGGCCCGCCCGGCGGGACGAGCAGCGGCGGCAGGTGCCCGGCGCTGGCGGCCTCGCAGCGTCCGGTGACGGCGTCGTAGACGGCGTAGACGCAGGTGGCGAAGTGCGGTTCGCGCTCGCCCAGCGACCCCATGAGCGAGTCGAGCCGCTCCAGGGCCTCGGCCGGGGGCAGGTCCATCCCGGCGAGGGTGTGCAGGGCGGTGCGCAGCCGTCCCATCGTCACGGCGGCGCGCACGCCGTGCCCGGCGACGTCGCCGACGACCAGGGCGACGCGGGCGCCGGGCAGCGCCATCGACTCGTACCAGTCCCCGCCGACCTCGATGAGGCTGCTGCCGGGCAGGTACCGGTGGTGCACCTCGACCGTGGACGGCGCCGACAGCCCGGTCGGCAGCAGGCTGCGCTGCAGGGTGAGGGCGGTGGCGCGCTCGCGCGAGTAGCGGCGGGCGCTCTCGATGAGGATGGCGGCGCGGGCCGCGAACTCCATGCCGATCTCGACGTCGTAGGCGTCGAAGGGGCGGTGCGCCGCGCCGCGCACGCACACGAAGAACCCCTGCGCCGTCCCGTCGGACACGATCGGCAGCAGCAGCATGGACGCGCCTTCGAGCAGCGCGGCCACCGGCGAAAGGCGCCACGTCTCGGCGAAGGGCGAGTCGCCGCCGGGGTTCAGCGGGGCCAGCACGGGCTCGGCGGTCTCCAGGCACCGCGCGTAGGGGCTGCCGGGCGAGTAGGTGAGCGTCTCGCCGGTGGGGAAGGCGGCGTCCCACACCGGGTCGCCGTCGTCGAAGCCGACCGCCATCCGGCGCATCGGCACGGGGCCGTCGGCGCCGCCGTCCGGTTCGTCGGGATCGACGACGGCCTCGCGCAGCAGCAGGGAGCCGGAGGTGGCGAAGTGCGGCACGACCACGTCCATCAGGCGGCGCGCGAGCTGGTCGAGGTCGAGGGTGGCGCCGATGCGCGGGAGGGCGTCCTCCAGCAGGGCGCGGCGGACGACCGCTGGGTCCAGGAAGCGGTCGGCTCCGGGGACCGGGACGCGGATGACGGCCAGCGCAGCCAGCCCGGGCAGGTCCCCGCTCATCGGATGGACGGTGACGACGGCGTCGTGCCGGGCGCCGTCGGCGGTCGCGAGCACGGCCATGGCGGTGCGTTCGCGTCCTTCGCGGACCGCGTCCAGCAGGCGATCCGGCGCGTCCCCCTCCGCACCGACGAGCACGTCGCCGAGCGCCCTCACCGGCATGCCGTCCGGTCCCCTGCCGAGAAGCGCCGCGGCGTTGCGGTTGAACTGAACTATTTTCCCCGAAGAATCCAGGCCGACTATCAGATTCCGGGTGGAGGACTGCATTGGTCGATTATGTGACATTCCACGGTGACATGAGATGGAAAATGGACAAACAGGCCCCCACCTGCGGAAACCACACGGTCGACTACAAGATCATTTTTATGGCGCTCTCCTCGACCGGGACATTACGGCGGCCGATCGCGCACAGAATCGGATTCGGCGGAACGCGCCGCATTCTCGCCCGTCGCGCCGCGCGGGGCGTCCCGTGACGGCGGGCGGACGGGCTACGGGCGGCCGAAGACCTGCTCGGGCGGGACGGGCGCGGCGACGTCCTCGCCGTCCTCGATGGGACGGGCGCCCGCGGCGAACCCGGCCAGGTCGTCCCCGGTCAGCAGCCGGGCGCGGACGGCGCCGCCCGCGGCGCGCCGCGTCAGCCCCTCGACGGGCAGCGGCCGCCGGGACGCCGCGACGACCAGGTTGCCGAACCGGCGCCCCCGCAGCACCCCCGGCTCGCCCAGGAGCAGCACGTGCCGGAACACCGACCGCACCGTGGCCACGACGCGCCGGGCGTAGGCCAGGCGGAACCCGTCGGCCACGTTCATCAGCAGCACGCCGCCCGGCCGCAGCACCCGCGCCGCGTCCGCGACGAACTCGCGGGTGGCCAGCTCGACCGGCATGGACGCCTCGGCGAACGCGTCCACCACCACCAGGTCGTCGGCGTCGTCGGCCAGCGCCGCCGTGCCCGTGCGGCCGTCCACGACGCGGATCTTGAGCCCGGGGACGTTCTTCACCGGCAGCCGTTCGCGCACCAGCCGCACCAGCGGGCCGTCCGGCTCGAACACCACCTGGCGCGACCCCGGACGGGTGGCCGCCACGTACCGGGGCAGCGTGCACGCGGCGCCGCCGATGTGCACCGCGTCCAGGGCCTGCCCCTCCGCCCCCATCAGGTCGACCACGTCGCCCATCAGCCGCATGTACTCGAAGTCGAGGTAGGTGGGGTCGGCGAGGTCGACGTACGACTGGGGGACGCCGCCGATCAGCAGCATCCAGCCGCCCTCGCGGTCGGCGTCGCGCAGCAGCTCCGCCTCTCCCCCGGCCACCTTGTGCACGCCGGGCCGCGGGCCCGCGCCGTCCCTGGATCTGCGCCCCATGCGCCCACTCTACGGACCGCAGTCGGCCACCCGGACGTCACCGTCGGGCGGCAGCATGAACCACCATGAAGAGAACGCTCGTCGCGGCGGCGGTGTCGGTGGGCTCCGCCGCCGCCCTCCTCTCCCCCTCCCCCGCCGCGGCGTCGCAGGCCGGCGGTCCCGCCGCCCGGCTCCCGCTCGGGCCGCCCGGACTGCGCGAGGAACGCGCCACCGAGCGGCTCGCGCCGGGCGTCACGCTCACCTCGATCGTGCGGGGCCACAGGTCCGACGCCGACGCCTGGACGCTGCACGTCCGGCTGCCCGTGTCGGGCGACCCGGGACCGCGCCCCGACCCCGATCGGGCCACCGCCGTCATCGCTCCGAAGGAGACCGCCGAGGGCGTGGCGCGCCAGCTGGCCGAGGCCGGGTTCCGGCCGCGCGTCGAGGCCGTGCACGGGCCGCGGTTCGCCGACGTGCGGCCCGGCCTGGTCGGCTACACGGTCCGGGTCGGCCGGTACGCGACCGAGGCGCAGGCGCAGAAGGACCTGGCCGCCCTCACCGCCGCCGGGTTCCGCGCCGGGACGTCGTACACCGCACAGGACGGCGGCGCCACCACCGGGCCGTGGCGGGTGCACGTCCTCACCATCGACCCGCGCCGCTTCCGGGGCCGCGTGGCGGCGTCCGCCGGCGGGGCGCTCAGCGAGCTGGACAAGGTGTCCGACCTGGTCCGCGCCTCCGGGGCGATCGCGGGCGTCAACGGCACGTACTTCACCCCGCAGGGCAGGGGCGGCCCTGCGGGCCTGTACGCGCTGGACGGGCGGGTGCTCAGCGAGGCCAGCAACGGCCGCAGCGCGATGTTCCTGCCGGAGAGCGGCGGCGGCGTGCGGTTCGCCCGCGTGTCCTCGCGCTTCGCCGTGCGGGCCGCCGACGGGGCGCGCCGCGAGCTCGACGGGCTCAACCGCGTCCCCGGGGAGGTGCACAACTGCGGCGGCGTGGGCGGCGACCGGCCGACCGAACGGCCGCAGCACGACGTCACCTGCACCGACCCCGACGAGCTGGTGGCGTTCACGGCCGAGTACGGGGCGTCCAGCCCGTCGGGCGCGGGCGCCGAGGCCGTGCTCGACCGCGACGGGCGGGTGACCGAGCTGCGCGACGCGCGCGGCACGGCCATCCCGGCGGGCGGCCGCACCGTGCAGGCGGTCGGCGCCGCCGCCGACTGGCTGCGCGCCCACGCACGTCCCGGCACGCGTCTGTCGTTCACAAAGCGGCTTCTGGCCGACGGCCGTCCGGTGACGCTGAAGCCGCGCGTCTCCGTCGTGGGCGGCGGCCCGCGCCTGGTGCGCGACGGGAAGGTCTGGGTGGACGCCGCCAACGACGGCCTGGTCCACATCGATGACGACGAGTCCTTCTACTACAACTGGGTGCTGCGCCGTAACCCGCGCACGATGGCCGGCGTGGACGCGCGGGGACGGCTGCTGCTGGTGGCGGCGGACGGGCGCGCCGCGGGCCGCAGCGAGGGCCTGTCGATCGCCGAGGCGGCCGCGGTGATGAAGGCCCTCGGCGCCGTGCAGGCGATGAACCTGGACGGCGGCGGCTCCACCGCCATGGCCCGCGCGGGCGGCGCGCTCGTCAACCGGCCGTCGGACGCCGCGGGCGAACGCTCCGTGGGCGACGCCGTCCTGCTGCTCCCCGACTGACGGTCCCGGCGCTACCCGACCGACTCGTCGACCGGGCCGGCGGACGCGGCCGGACCCGCCGCCTGCGCGGCGGCCTCCGCGGCGAAGTGGCAGGCGCTGGGGTGCGCCGAGCCGTCCCGCACCGTGAGCGCGGGTTCGCGTTCGGCGCACACCTCGGCGGCCTTCCAGCAGCGGGTGCGGAACCGGCAGCCGGAGGGCGGGTCGATCGGCGACGGCGGCTCCCCTTCGAGCGCCATGCCGTCGGCCCACCCGCCCGGCGCCTCGGGGTCCGGGACGGGCACCGCCGACAGCAGCGCCTGCGTGTAGGGATGGGTCGGGCGCTCGTAGATCTGCGCCTCGTCCCCCGTCTCGACGATCTTGCCGAGGTACATGACCGCGACCCGGTCGGAGATGTGCCGGACGGCGGCCAGGTCGTGCGCGATGAACACGTACGCCAGGCCGAGCTCGCGCTGCAGCTCGGCCAGCAGGTTCATCACCTGCGCCTGCACCGACACGTCCAGCGCCGACACCGGCTCGTCGCACACGATCACCTCCGGCCGCAGCGCCAGCGCGCGGGCGATGCCGATGCGCTGGCGCTGCCCGCCGGAGAACTGGTGCGGGTAGCGGTTGATGTGGCCGGGGTCCAGGCCGACGAGCTCCAGCAGCTCCTGCACGCGCGCCCGCCGCTCTCCCTTCGGCGCCGCCTCCGGATGGATCTCGAACGGCTCCCCCACGATGTCGCCGACCGTCATGCGGGGGTTGAGGGAGGAGTAGGGATCCTGCAGCACCATCTGGATGCGGCGGCGCAGCGCGCGCAGTTCGCGGCGGGGCAGCGCGAACACGTCGCGTCCGTCGAAGCGCACCGTGCCGGCCGTCGGGCGCTCGGCCGCCAGCAGCAGCTTGGCGAGCGTCGACTTGCCGCACCCCGACTCGCCGACCACGCCGAGCGTCTCGCCGCGCCGCAGTTCCAGGTCGACGCCGTCGACCGCCTTCACCCAGCCCACCGTGCGCTTGAACAGCACGCCCTGCGTGACCGGGTAGTGCTTGACCAGCCCCTCCACCTGCAGGATCGGCGCGTCGTCAGCGGGCTCCGGCACCGTGCACCTCCTCGGCGAAGTGGCAGGCGGCGCTGTGCCCCGGCCCGCCCACCGGCGCCAGCGGGGGCCGCTCCGCCGCGCACACCGCCCGGGCGCGCGGGCAGCGCGGGTGGAACGGGCAGCCGGGCGGCAGCGCCGCCGGGTTCGGCGGCGCGCCCTTGATCGGGACGAGCGGCGCGCCCTTGCGGTCCAGGCGCGGGACGGACGCCAGCAGCCCCGCCGTGTAGGGGTGGGCGGGACGGGCGTACAGCTCCCGGGCCGGTGCCTGCTCGACGGCCGACCCGGCGTACATCACCACGATGCGGTCGGCGACGCCCGCCACCACCCCGAGGTCGTGGGTGATGAGGACCATGCCCATGCGCAGCTCGTCGCGCAGGTCGGCCAGCAGCCGCATGATCTGCGCCTGGACGGTCACGTCGAGCGCGGTGGTCGGCTCGTCGGCGATCAGCACGTCGGGCTCCAGCGCCAGCGCCATGGCGATCATGATGCGCTGGCGCTGCCCGCCGGAGAACTGGTGCGGGTAGTCGTCCAGCCGGGTGCGGGCGGCGGGGATGCGGACCCGCTCCATCAGCTCCACCGCCCGGGCCCGGGCCTCCCGGCGCTTCATGCCCCGGTGCACCTGGAACATCTCCGACAGCTGGTCGCCGACGGTGAACACCGGGTTCAGCGCGGTCAGCGCGTCCTGGAAGATCATGGAGATGCGGGCGCCCCGGTAGGCGCGGCGGCGCCGTTCGGGCAGGCCGAGCAGCTCCTCGCCGCGCAGCCGCACCGACCCGCCGGTGATCCGGGCGGGCGGGCTGTCCAGGATGCCCATGACGGCCTGCGCCGCCACGCTCTTGCCGGAGCCGGACTCGCCGAGGATCGCCACTGTCTCGGCCTCGCCGAGCGTGTACGACAGGTTGTTGACGGCCCGCACGGTCTGCCCGCGGACGGCGAACTCCACGCTCAGGTCCGTCACCTCGAGCAGTGCGGCCGCCGTGTCCCCGGCCGTCATGTCCCCGGCCGTCTTCTCGTCGGTCCTTGCGGCCTCGGTCGCCTTGTCCTCGGTCACCTTGTCCTCGGTCACCTTGTCACCGCAGCCTGGGGTCGAGGGCGTCGCGCACGGCGTCGCCGAGCATCAGGAAGCTGAGCACGGTCGCCGACAGGAACACCGCGGGGAAGATCAGCAGGTGCGGGTGGTCGACGAAGTAGGACTGCGCCTGGTTGAGCTGCAGCCCCCACGACACCTGCGGGTACTGCAGCCCCACGCCGAGGAAGTCCAGCGTCGCCTCCCCCGCGATCACGTTGCCGACGTTCAGCGTGGCCACCACGATCACCGGGGCGATCGCGTTGGGCAGGATGTGGCGGCGCATGATCCGCAGATCGGACGCGCCGAGCAGCCGCGCCGCCTGCACGTAGTCGGCGTCCCGCACCGCGATCACCTGGGCCCGCATGATGCGGATCATGGTGGTCCAGCCGAGCAGCACCAGCACCAGCGTCATCGCGCCGATGCCGTGTCCGGGGAAGGCCACCAGGATGACCGTGGCGCCCAGCACGAACGGCAGCCCGAAGAACACGTCGGTGACGCGCGCGATGACCGCGTCCAGCACCCCGCCGTAGTAGCCCGCCAGCATCCCGAACACCACGGCGATGGCCAGCGCGAACACCGTCACCGCCACGCCGATCAGCAGCGTGGGCCGGGCGCCGTGGACGACGTGGGCGAAGTAGTCGCAGCCCGACACGTCCGTGCCGAACAGGTGGTCGCCGCCCGGCGGCAGCTTGGAGGCGTTGGGGTCGCAGTTCTCGTTCTTGCCGCGGTCGGTGAACAGGCCCGGCGCCGCCGCCATCAGGCCCACCACCAGCAGGATCGCCGCCGACGCCCAGAACAGCCAGCGGCGCCGCAGGTCGTGCCAGGCGTCCTGCCACAGCGACGCGCCCGAGACCAGCCCCCCGGCCTGCGCGGCGGCGGCCGCCGTGGTGCCCGGGACGACCGCGCCCGCGTCCGGCGCCTCCGCGGCGCCCGCCGCGCCGGCCTCCGGCGCCGCCGGGTCCTCGATCCGGTCAGTCATAGCGGATCCTCGGGTCGAGCAGCCCGTACAGCAGGTCCACCAGCAGGTTGACGAGCAGGAAGATCAGCACCAGCAGGGTGACCGCGCCGACCACCACCGGCCCTTCCTTCAGCTGGATCGACTGGAACACCTGCTGCCCGATGCCGGGCAGGTTGAAGATCCCCTCGGTGACGATCGCGCCGCCCATCAGCGACCCGAAGTCGACGCCCAGGTAGGTCACCACCGGGATCAGCGAGTTGCGCAGCGTGTGCCGTCCGACGACGCGCGCCTTGGTCAGTCCCTTGGCGCGGGCGGTGCGCACGTAGTCGGCGCGCAGGTTCTCGGCCAGGCTGGTGCGGGTCAGCCGCGCCACGTAGGACAGGCCCAGCGACCCGAGCACCAGGCCCGGCAGCACGTAGCTCATCGGCCATCCGTCGTCCGTCCCGGCCGTCGGGAACAGTCCGAGGTTCAGCCCCAGGACGATCTGCGCGGTGTAGCCGAGCACGAACACCGGCACGGCGATGACCAGGGTGGTGCCGCCCAGCACCAGCGTGTCGGCCAGCCGCCCGCGCCGCAGCCCCGCCCACACCCCGAGCGCGATCCCGATGACCAGCTCGAACAGCCAGGCGGTGAGCGCGAGCTGCGCGGTCACCGCCCAGCGGCCGGCCAGCACGTCGGACACGTTCTGCCCGTCGAAGGTCTCACCGAGGTCGCCGCGGAACAGGCCGCCCAGGTACTTGGCGTACTGCACCAGCAGCGGATCGTTGAGGTTGTAGCGTTCCCGCAGCGCGTGCACCACCGACGGGGCCAGGGGCTTCTCCCCCGCCAGCGCCTGGATCGGGTCGCCGGGCAGGGCGAACACCATGGCGTAGATCAGGAACGTGGTGCCCAGGAACACCGGGACCGCCTGCAGCACCCGCCGCGCGACGTAGCGCCACATGCCCGGCTACTTCACCGTCACTTCGTGGACGAGCAGGCCGGTGGCGAACGGGGTGATGACGACGTTGTCCACCTTGTCGGACCGGCCGCCGAAGCCCTGCCAGATCCACAGCGGGATCATGGGGGCCTCCCGCAGCGCCACGTCCTCGGCCTTGTTGTAGTAGGAGATCGCCTCCTGCTCGGTCGGGGCGGCGTTCCCCTTGGCGATCAGGTCGTCGAACTCCTTGTTCCTCCAGCCCATCCGGTTCTTGGTGGAGTGGAACTGCGGCTCGAGGTAGTTCTGGGCGCTGGGGTAGTCGGCCTCCCAGTTCTGCCGGTAGGGGCCCTTCTCCTTGCGGTCGCTCAGCATCGACAGGTAGTCCGACACGGGGATCTTGCGGAACTGGATGTCCTGGATGCCGAGGTTCTGCTTGAGCTGGTTGGCGACGATCTGCATCCACTGCTCGTAGCTGGGCTGGGCGTTGGAGAAGTACAGCTCCAGCGTCCCGGAGAAGCCGCCCGCCTTGTCGAACAGCTCCTTGGCCTTCGTCGGGTTGTAGGTGCACAGCTCGCCGCAGGCGCCCTTGCGGTGGCCCTTGATCAGCGGCGGCAGCATCGAGTCGGCGACGGTGTAGGTGCCGTTGAAGACGGCCTTGTTGATGCCGTTGCGGTCGATCGCCATGGAGAACGCCCGGCGCAGGTCGGGGTTGGCGAACCGCTTGTCGAACAGCGGGAAGCCCAGGTAGTCGAACGTGCCGGTCTGGCGGGGCAGCACCCGGTCGCCGAGGACGCGCCGCGCCTCGGGCACCTTCGCCGCGGGGATCGACTGCATGACGTCGATGCGGCCCGCCCGCAGGTCGGTGTAGGCGGTGTCGGCGCTGGCGTAGCTCTTCCAGACGACGCCCTTGTTGCGGGGCTTGCGCGGGCCGGTGTAGCCGGGGAACACCTTGAGCTTGATCTGCTTGTTGTGCTCCCAGGCGCCGTCCATCATGTACGGCCCGTTGCCGATCGGCTTGTTGTCGAACGCCTTCATGTCGGCGAAGGCGGCCTTGGGCAGGGGCGCGTAGGCGGGGTGGGTCAGCAGCAGTTTGAACTGGCTGAACGGTGCGGTGAGGGTGACCTGCAGCGTCAGGTCGTCGAGGACTTTGACGCCCGACAGCTTGTCGGTCTTCGGCTTGGCGTTCTCGTCCTCGGGATTGAGGTCGGCGTAGCCCTCGATCTGAGAAAAGTAGTCGTTGCCCTCGAACCCGTTGGGGCCGTAGGCGGCGTAGTTCCAGGCGTCGGCGAAGCCGTGCGCGGTGACCTGCTCGCCGTTGTGGAACTTCTGCCCCGGACGCAGCTTGATCGTCCAGACCTTCTGGTCCTCGCTCTCGACCGACTGGGCGGCCTGCAGGACGACGTTGCCGTTGCGGTCGAGTCCGACCAGGTTCTCGAACAGCTCGTCGGTCACGTCCCAGGCGTAGCTGCTGGTGGTGTTGCCCGGGATGAGATGGTCGGGTTCGGAGTGGCCGGCGACGAACGTGCCGTCCCCCGAGCCGCTTCCCCCTCCGCAGGCCGCGGTCCCGATCGCGAGCGTCATCAGCATCGCCGTGAACCCGGCCGCCCCCTTGCGCGTGGTCATGGTCCTCCTCCAGCACCGCCCTCTGACGCGGCCGCGGCCGGTGGTCCCGTCCCGGCCGGGCGCGTTGCACGAAGCGTCATACCGCTGGAACGATTTCGGTACGCCGATGAACGATTCGTCACCGGATCGCAACATGCGCGGCGGACCATGGCGGCGTCGGTCCCGGTCGGCGCGCGACGATGCCGCAGGAAGATGCCGCAGGAAGATGCCGTAGGAAGAAGCCGAAGGAAGACGACGGAACCCTGCGAAAGGCGGTCTCCGATGACCCAGGCCCCGGCCCGGCGGCGCACGGCGGCGCAGGAGGTGGCCGATCTGTGCGGCACCCTGATCAGGTTCGCCACCGTCAACCGCGGGGAGGGCGACGCGCTCCCCGAACGGCCCGCCGCCGAGTACGTGGCCGGGCTGCTGGACGAGGTGGGCGTCGAGCCCGTCGTCGTGGAGTCCGCGCCCGGACGGGCGAGCACGCTGGCCCGCATCCCGGGCACCGACCCGTCGGCCCCGGCCTTCCTCATCCACGGGCACCTGGACGTCGTGCCCGCCGACCCGTCGGAGTGGTCGGTGCACCCGTTCTCCGGCGAGGTGCGCGACGGCTGCGTGTGGGGGCGCGGCGCCGTCGACATGAAGGGGTCGCTCGCCATGACGCTGGCGGTGGTGCGGCAGCGGATGCGGGAGGGCCGCCGCACGCGCGGCGACCTGGTGCTGGCGTTCCTGGCCGACGAGGAGTGCACCGGCCGGTTCGGCTCGTACCACGTGGTGCGCGAGCACCGCGACTTCTTCACCGGCTGCACGGAGGCGATCAGCGAGTCCGGCGGGTACAGCGTCACTCCGCACGCGCCCGACGGGTCCGTCCCCGAAAAGCGCGTCTACCCGATCGCCACCGGGGAGCGCGGCACCCTGTGGATGCGCCTGATCGCGCGCGGCAAGGCCGGGCACGGCTCCAAGCCGGCGCCGGACAACGCCGTCGCCGAGCTGTGCCACGCGGTGTCGCGGCTGGCCTCCTACGAGTGGCCGGTGCGGCTCACCCCGGGGGTGCGGGCGCTGCTGGACGGCCTCGCCGAGGCGCTGGGCACCGCCATCGACCACGACCGGCTCGACGAGGAGGCCCGGCGGCTCGGCCGGGTGGGCCGGCTGTTCGAGGGCACCATCCGCAACTCGCTCAACCCGACGCGGCTGGACGCCGGCTACAAGGTGAACGTCGTGCCGAGCGTGGCGACCGCGCAGGTGGACGGGCGTTTCCTGCCCGGGACCAAGGAGGAGTTCCTGGCCACCGTGGACCGGCTGCTCGGCCCGGCGGTGACGCGCGAGTTCATCAACGAGGACGACGCGCCGTCCGCCGACCCGTCCGGGCCGACCTTCGCGGCGCTGGCGGACGCGCTGCGCGCCGAGGACCCGGCCGCGCACCCGGTGCCGTACGTGATGTCGGGCGGCACCGACGCCAAGGCGTTCCACCGGATCGGCATCCAGACCTTCGGTTTCGCGCCGCTGCTGCTCGGCCCGGAGCTGGACTACCTGGGCATGTTCCACGGGGTGGACGAGCGGGTCCCCGTCGAGGGCCTGCGGTTCGGCACCCGCGTCCTGGACCGCTTCCTCGACACCCGCTGATCCGGCCGCCGGTCCTGGGCGGCGGGGGCGGGGGCGGCGTCGATCCCGAGCAGGGTGAGCAGATCCTCGAAGAAGACGTCGGCCCGGCGGTCGGCGGGCTCGCTGAGCAGCGCCGCGATCGGCGCGGCGTCGACGCGGCGGCCGGCGGCGGCCGCCCAGCCCGCCGCGCGGGCGGCGGCCTCGTGGGCGCACACCTCCCCGCTCGGCTCCTCGCCCGCGCCGCCGCGTCCTCTGGTCCGCGGCCATGCCTGCCAGTAGCCGTCCGTGCTGAACCCCTCGACCGACGCGCAGTCGCCGTCGGCGACCGACGCCAACAGGGCGGGCGCGTGCGTCTCGGCCGACAGCTCCACCAGCAGCCGCACGGTGTCGGGGACGGCGGCGCCGGAGCGCAGCGCGCACACCTGCCAGTCGTCGGCGCGCACCCGGGTGCAGGCGACGTCGCGGCGGTAGGGCCGCATCGTGTACAGCTCCGGGAGCGGCCGCTCGTCGCGCGCCACAACGAGATGGCCCCAGAAGCTCATCGCCCCGCTCCCTTCGGCACCGCAACAAGATCAGTTGTCTTGATCAGCGCCGGTGCGCCCGCGGGCGTCACGCCCCGCGACGCGGCGTGCCGAGCGGGTAAGGGTCGGGCGTGGACTTCTCCAGCGCCGCGCACGAGCTGTACGGGGTGGCACCCGAGGAGTTCGTGGCCGCGCGCACGCGGCTCGTCCGGCAGGCCCGGCGGGCGGGGGACGCGGCGCTCGCCGAGCGCCTCGGCGCCCTGCGGCGTCCGACGGTGCCCGCCTGGGCGGTCAACCTGCTGAGCCGCGAGGCGGGCGAGGAGGTGGGGTGGCTGCTGGACGTCGGCGAGCAGATGCGCCGGGCGTGGGCGTCCGGCGGCCCCGTCGGCGGCCTGGAGCAGCGGCGCCAGGAGCTGGTGGCGCTGCTCGTGCGCACGGCGCGGCGGCTGGCGCGGGAGGCGGGCCGTCCGCTGCGCGACGACGCGGTCCGCGAGGTCGAGGACACCCTGCGGGCGGCCACCGTGGACGCCGGCGTGGCGGAGGAGGTCCGGCAAGGGCGCCTGACCCGGCCGCGCAGTCACGCCGGTTTCGTCCCGGCCGGGTTCGCCGCCGCGCCCGCCCCACCCTCACCGAAGCCTGCTCCCGGCAAGGCGCGCAAGCGCCCCGAGGCGCCGGCCTCCGATCGCGACCGCCCCGGACGGGCCGCACCCGACAAGGCCCGCGAGGCGCGCGAGGAGCGCGCCCGGCGGGCCGCCGCGCGCGCCGAGCAGGCCGAGCGCGCGCTCGCCGACCGCGAGGCCGAGGCCGCCGCGGCCGAGGAGCGCCTCGCCGAGGCGGCCGCCGAGGTCCGGCGGCTGCGGCGCGAACTGGACCGGGCCGTCGAGCGCGAGGAGGCGGCGCGGCGCCGTCTCGACCGGGCCGAGGCGGCGCGCTCGCGGGCGGCGCGGGCCGCGGCGCGCGCCC
>NZ_BCQU01000064.1:0-39072 GCF_001552235.1 Actinomadura rubrobrunea NBRC 15275
GGCGCGCCGCAGCCGCTCGGCGGCGCCGTCGCGGTCGCCCCGCGCCAGGGCCGCCTCGGCGGCGCGCGTCAGCGTCTCGGCCAGCGGATACGGACGTTTGACGGCCTCCCAGGCCGCGGCCGCCTCGTCCCAGGCCGCCGGGTCGGCGGCGCCGCGCGCGCACGCCGCCTGCGCGAGGAAGGTGAGCCGCTCGGCCCGCTGCGCCGGGCCCTGCACCGCCAGCCCCGCGGCACGCGCCTCGATCAGCGGGAGCGCCGGCTCGCCCGACAGCAGCGCGTCGTCGCCCAGCGCGGCGCACGCGGCGGCGGCCGGCGTCAGGACGGGCCAGGCGTAGCGGGCGTCGTCCGGCAGGCCCGCGTGCTCCAGCACCGGGACGACCGACTCCAGCGCCTCCCGGTACCGGCCCTGCGCCAGCCGCAGCTTGGCCTGCAGGCGCAGCGTGGCGAACAGGTCCTGGGCCTTGCGCCACATCACCTCGCGGGCGGGCGCCAGCTTGGCCTCCGCCTCGTCCAGGTCGCCGCGCGCCAGGGCGATCTCGCCGGCGAGCACGAACAAGGAGGTGCGGATGGTCAGCGGCGGGTCCTGGTCGAGGGCCTGGCGCAGGACGGTGAGCGCCTCGTCCCATCGGCCGAGTGACACCAGCGGCTCGGCCAGGTTGATGGCCAGGAACGTTCCCATGGTGCGCGCGATGCCGAGCTCGCCGGCCCTGGCGATGCCGCGGCGGGCCACCTCGGCGGCCTCCTCGTGCCGGCCCGCGCCCTCCAGGAAGTGCGACCGGGTGACCTCGATCTGCAGCAGCGGGCCGGTGGCGCCCGCGCGCCGCACCGCCCGCTCGGCCTCCTCCAGCACCGTCTCGTCGTCCGAGTAGTCGAAGGTGACGCAGGTCATGGTGAGCAGCGCCTGCGCCTCGGCCACCGGGTCGCCGATGCGGCGGGCGATGGCCAGCGACTCCTCGGCGGCGCGGGAGGCCTCCTCGGTGCCGTGCAGCAACCGCCCGTACCGCGCCAGCGTGGCCAGTGCGCGGGCCCGGTCGGCGCTCGGCGGGTCGGTGGGCAGCAGCCGCACCGCCTCCCGCAGGTCCTCGATGAACCCGGGGCGGGCCAGCTCGTAGGACATGCGCCCGCGCAGCTCCAGCAGGCGGGCCCGGCGGACGGCCCCGTCGCCGCCCTGCTCGGCGTCCAGGTCGCGCAGCGCCGCGGTGGCGAGCTTGATGCCGAGTTCGTACTCCCCGGCCAGCTCGGCGGTGGCGACGGCCTGCTCCATCACCTCGACATGGCCGACGCCGATGCGCTCGGCCGCGTCCGGGACGCGGTCCCACAGCTCCAGAACCCGCGACAGCATGCTCAGGCACTCGGCGTAGGCGGCGGCCCGGCGCGTGTCGTCCGCGGCGCGCCACGCGCTCACCAGCGCCCAGGTGGCGTCGTGCGCCCAGTACCAGTGGTGGCTCAGCTCCACCCACAGCCGTCCGGACGGGACGAGCCCGGGGTCGTTCTCCAACGCCTCCGCGTACCGCGCGTGCAGGCGGGTGTGCTCCCCCGGCAGCAGGTCCTCGTGGATGGCCTCGCGGATCAGCGCGTGCCGGAAGGCGTACCCGTCGCCGTCCACCACCAGCACGTTGGCGGCGACGGCGGGGCGCAGCACGCGGGTCAGCCGGGCGTCGTCCAGGCCGGAGACGGCGGCGAGCAGGGCGTGCTCGATGCGGGTGCCGCCGCCGCTGGCGTCCCGCAGCACCTCCTGCGTCTCCTCGGGCAGCCGCTGCACGCCCACCAGCAGCAGGTCGCGCAGCGACTCGGGCAGCTCGGACGGCAGCGAGCCGTCGCTGTCCAGCAGCGCCTCCACGAACAGCGGGTTGCCCTCGCTGCGGGCGTGCACGGCGTCGACGAGCCGCGCGGACGGCTCGTGCCCGAGGATGCCGGCGGCCAGCTCGGCGACGGCGGCGCGCGACAGCCGGGTCAGCTCCACCCGCCGGACGTGCTCCAGCCGGTCGAGCTCGGCCAGCAGGCGGCGCAGCGGGTGGGTGCGGTGCAGCTCGTCGGTGCGGTAGGTGATGACGATCAGCACCGGCGCGCCGCCGAGGTTGCGGATCAGGAACGCCAGCAGGTCGCGGGTGGAGCGGTCGGCCCAGTGCGCGTCCTCGACCACCAGCACGACCGGGCCGCGCTCGGCCAGCCGCTCCAGCAGGGTCAGCACCAGTTCGAACAGCCGGGCCCGCTCCTCGCCGGTGGCCGTCTCGGTCTCCGGCTCGCCGAACTCGGGCAGCAGCCGGGCCAGCCCGGAGGCGTCGCCGCGCGGCAGCAGCTCGGCGACCCCGTCGATGCCGATGTCGCGCACCAGCTCGCGCAGCACGGCGGTGAACGGCGTGAACGGCAGGCCGTCGGAGCCCAGCTCCAGGCAGCCGCCCATGAGCAGCCTCGCCGGCGCCGCGCCCGCGCCGCCGCCCTCGCCGCCGCCCTCGCCGACGCCCGCGGCGCCGTCCGGGCCGCGCAGGACGGCGGCGAACTCCCTGATCAGCCGGGTCTTGCCCAGGCCGGCCTCGCCGCCGAGCAGCACGGCGCCCGGCGCGTCCGCCAGGGCCTCCCGCAACCGCTCCAGTTCGGCCGAACGGCCGACCAGTGCGGGACTCAACACGCGCGCGCTCACCCGCCCAGGATGCCACCCGGGTCCGACAAAACGGGATCGGCGTCACGCGGCGGGATCCGCGGGCGGTCCGGACGCCCACCCCTGACCGCGGTGCTCGTCCAGCTCCGGGACCGGGCCGGGCGGCAGCGGCGGATGCGCGGCGGTGCGGACGGGGGAGCCGACCGTCCCGCCGTCCACCACGCCCCGGGACCGGAAATGGGGATGCGCCATCATCTCCGCGCGGGTCAGCACCGGCGCGACCGGCGCCCCGGCCGCCGTCAGCCGCGCCACGGCGTCGTCGAAGGGCAGGGCGGCCACCGCGGCGGCGACGGCGTCGTCCAGCTCGCGGACGCGGGCGAGGCGCTCGGCGAACGGCGCGTCCGCGTGCTCGTCCAGGCCGAGGGCCCGGCAGACGGCGGCCCACAGCCGCTGCTCCGACGCCACGCCGAGGGCGATCCGGCGGCCGTCCTTCGTCGGGTAGACGCCGTATCCGGGGACGGGGCCCTTCCCCGCCGCGGCACGGCGCGCGGGCGGCGGAACGGTGCCGACCCAGTGGGCGAGCACGTCCGCCATGCCCAGGTCGATGCGGTCGCCGACGCCGGTGGCGCGGGCCCGCAGGCACGCCGCTGCGATCGCGAACGCGGCCATCGTGGCGGCCGCCATGTCGGCCACGGGCAGGCCGTCCGCGTCGGGCGGCCCCGCGTCCGCGGGCATCGCCGCCGCGTACGCCCGGTAGTTGACGTCGTGGCCGGGCAGGCCGGACAGCGGCCCGCGCGCCCCGTACCCCGACAGCGAGCAGTAGACCAGGCGGGGATTGCGGGCCAGCAGCGCCGCGGGGCCGACCCCGAGCCGGTCGGCGACCCCGGGACGGAACCCCTCGACGAACACGTCCGCGCCGTCCGCCAGCTCCAGGCAGCGGGCGAGGTCGGCGTCGTCCTTCAGGTCCAGCACGACGCTGCGTTTGTGCTGGTTGAGCAGGTCGAAATGGGAGCGGAAGGCGCGCATGGGCTCGCCGCCGGGCGGCTCGACCTTGATCACGTCGGCGCCGTGCTGGGCGAGCAGCTGGGTGGCGTACGGCCCGGGCCGCCACATCGTCAGGTCCAGCACGCGCAGTCCGTCCAGCAGCGCCATGGGGACACCGTGACGTGAGACGCCCGCGTCGTCAAGCGAGCGCTTGGTTGAAGTCTGGCGTGTGCAAGCGAGGTGAAGGCGGAGTGAAAGAGCCCGTTCCTAGTCTGGGGTCGCCTTCTGCGAGGCGGCGGACGAACGCCCCGCGGGCGGGGGAGGGCGGCGCGCCCGCCGCGCCGCAGGCCGTCGAGCAGGCAGGGCTCGCTGAAGCGGAGGATTCGGGGGAATGGACCGCACCTACCCGCTGGACATCGCGGCACGCGCCGCCAACCTCTCCGAACGGGTGCGGGCGGTGTCCGCGCTCGGCGCCGCCGACGCGGGGGCCGACGGCGAGCAGAGGGCGGACCGGCGGCCCGGCCGCACGCCACCGCTGGACGCCTACGGCGTCTGGAGGACGGAGCGCCTGGCGGGTCGGCTCGCCGCCCGGCGGCCGCGCGAGGAGACCGCGGACGGCGCGGCGTCCGAACGGCGGCCGGAGGGCCGGGGCGGTGCCGGCACGGTCCCCGGCGCGGCCCGCTACACCCGGCGGGCGCTCGTCGAGACGCTGACCGCCTACCGCCGCCACGAACGGGACCTGCATAAAGGGGACCCAGGCGACCGGACCGCCCGCGTGCTGCGGGACCTGCACCACGCCTGGCTGCCCACGTACGAGGCCGCCCTCGACGGCCTGCGCGAGACCGGCCCCGCCGCTTCAGAGGCGAGCCGGCACGCGTCCGACGAGCGCGTCGGCCGCCTGGCCACGGCGTGCGAGCCGTTCCTGGCCGAGCTGGCCCGCCGCCTCGCCGACCTGCGCGGCGGCGGCCTGCCCGTGCGCCCGCAGGTCGTCGACGACTTCCAGCACCACCTGCTGGAGCGCTTCGAACCGGCGCTCGTGCGCGCCGTCGAGACCGACCGGCGCGTCCGCTGCGACCTGGCGAGCGGCCCCGAACGGGGCGCCGCGGGCGGCGCCGACGCCCTGGCCCACCTCGGCAAGATGTTCGCCGACGCCGACTCCTACCACCGCTTCTACCTGGACTTCCCCATGCTGGGACGGTGGCTGGCGCACGTCACGGCCCTGCTGGCCGACCACGGCCGCCTGCTGCTGACCCGGCTGCGCGCCGACGGCGACGCCCTGTCGGAGACGCTGTTCGGCGGCCGCCGGATCACCGCGATCCGGTCCGTGCGGCCGGGGCTGTCGGCGCCGCACGCGGGGGCGCGGTCGGTCACCGTCGTGGAGGTCGAGCTCGGCGACGCCCGCGGCGTCGTCGTCTACAAGCCGCGCTGCGTGCGCGCCGAGGCCGCCTACCAGGGGCTGCTCACCCGGCTGCGCGACGACGGCGTGCTCGACTTCGCCGTCCGCCCCGTCCTGGCGCGCGACGGCTACGGGTACGAGGCGCTGATCCCGCCCGGCCGCGACACGGCGGCCGACGAGGCCGCGGCCGAACGCGTGCACCGCGAGCTCGGCGGCCATCTGGCGGTCTTCTACGTGCTCGGCGGCGAGCTGCGCCCCGGCACCCTCCTCGTCGCCGACGGCCGCGTCCACGTCGCCGACTGCACCACCGCGCTCGGCGCGCCGTCCCCGGGACGCCCCCGCCCGTTCGGCACGCTCATGGACTCGGTGCTCGGCCCCGCCCTGCTCGACTGGCCCGCGGCCGAGGAGGGCGCGTCCGTCCTGCCCCGGGTCCTGCTCGACGGCGTGCCCGTCCCCATCGCGGACCACGTCGGCGCCGTCACGGACGGCTTCGAACGCGTCCACCAGTGGTTCGAGCAGTGGCCCGACACCGCGATCGCGTGCGTCACCGACCTGTTCGCGGGCAGCCGCGTCCGCCTGCACCCTCGCGACCCCCGCGCGTACACGGACCTGCTGCGGGGGGCCGGGCAGCCCCGGCGCCTGATGGACCCCCTCGAAGTCGACCTGCTGTTCGACGCCGTCCACGACGACGGCCCGGCCCCGGAACGGGAGGCGGCGTCCCTGTGGCGGCTCGACGTGCCGCTGTTCACGGTGCGGGCCGACGACGACCGCGTCATGCACGAGCACCGCACGCCGCTGGGGACCCGCCTGGACGCGACACCGCTCGACCACGCCGCCGCCCGCATCCGGCGGCTGTCGCCCCGCGACCGCGCCCAGCAGGCCCGCTACATCGCCGCCGGGCTGGGCGGGCACGGCCGCCTCGGGGCGCTGGCCGGATTCGCCTCCGGCGAGGTCACCGACCCCGATTTCGCCGCCACCGCCGTCGACCACGCCGTCCGGATCGGGGAGCGGCTGTGCGCGATGCTGCGCGAGCCCGGCGCGCCCGCCCCCTGGACGTCCTACCAGCGCACCCGGGACGGCAAGGTCGAAGTCGACGTGGAAGGCGACCTGTACCTGGGGACGGCGGGCATCGCGCTGTTCCTGGCGTACCTCGACCAGGAGCGTCCCCGGCCCGAGTTCCGCGGGGCGGCGCGGCGCGCGCTGCGGCACTCGGCGGCCGACTGCGGCCGCCGCGGCATCGGCGCCTACACCGGGCTCGCCGGCCTGGTGTACGTGCTCACCCACCTGTACGCGCTGTGGGGCGACCTCTCCCTGCTCAACCTGGCCGTCCAGCTGAGCCGCGACATCGCCGACCGGATCGACCGCGACCGGCACCTGGACGTCCTCGGCGGCGCCGCCGGGGTCATCCCCGTCATGCTCGGCCTGGCCCAGGCCACCGGCGGCACCGCGGGCCTGGACGTCGCCCACCGCTGCGCCGACCACCTGCTGCGGCACGCCCGCGCCGACCGGGGCGCCCTGTGCTGGCCCGGCCCCGACCGCTCGGACGGCCGCCCGGACCCGATCGGCTTCGCCCACGGCCCCGGCGGCATCGGCTGGGCCCTGATCTCCCTCGGCGCCCGGACCGGCGGGGAGGAGTACATCGAGGCGGGCCGACGCGCCTTCGCCTACGAGTCCCGCCGTCTCCGCCACACCGCCCTGGACGGGCACGACCCGCGCGGGCGCCCTCGCTACGGCAACGCCTGGTGCAACGGCGCCGCGGGCATCGGCCTGAGCCGCGTGCACAGCTGGGCGCTTTTGGGCCGGGACGACCAGGAGCTGCTGGACGAGGCGTTCCAGGCCGTCTCGGCGACCATGTGCGGCTTCCCCCGCCTGATGAACGACTCGCTGTGCCACGGCCGCTGCGGCAACGCCGAACTGTTCCTGCGCTACGCCGAACTGAACGGACGGCCCGCGTTCCGGCTGGAGGCCGACGTCCAGGTGCAGACCCAGTGGCAGAACCTCGGCGCGGCATCGGAACGCGACGGCTTCTTCCCGGGCCTCATGCTCGGCCTGTCCGGCCACGGCATGCACTTCCTGCGCCTCGCCCGGCCCGACCGGATCCCCTCGGTGCTCCTGCTGGACCCGCCGCCCCGCCTCACCTGACGGCCAGCCCCGGGTCCTCGCGCAGGATCGCCAGCTGCAACCGGCGCAGCTCCCGGCCCGGCTCGACGCCCAGCTCCCGGCGCAGCCGCTCCCGCACGCTCGCGTACGCCTGCAACGCCTCGGCCTGCCGTCCGCACCGGTACAGGGCCAGCATGAGCTGCCCCCAGAACCGCTCATGGTAGGGATGGCGGCGGATCAGCGCGCGCAGCTCGCCGATGAGCTCGCCGTGCCGTCCCAGCGCCAGGTCGAGGGCGTTGCTGCGCTCCACCGCCCGCAGCCACTCCTCGGTCAGCTTGGGCACCACCTCGCTGTGCAGCGCCTCCGACGGCACGTCCGCCAGCGGCGCGCCCCGCCAGATCGACAGCGCCTCGGCCAGCGCGGCCGACTCGCCCGCCGGGTCGCCCCGCCACGCCGCGGCCCGCGCGTGCCGCAGCAGCTCCTGGAACCGCAGGTGGTCCAGGCAGTCCGGGGGCGCCTCGATGCCGTACCCGGCGGCCGTGGTGCGGATCATCCCGGACGCGTCGCAGCCGCCCTGGTCGAGCGTGTGCCGCAACCGCGTCAGGCAGGTGTGCAGCGCGGCGCGCGCGTGCCGCGGCCGCTGCCGCCCCCAGACCCGTTCGACCAGCTCGTCCACCGGGACGATCTCGTTGGCGTCCACCAGCAGCGACGCCAGCAGCGCCCGCTGCCGCCCCGCCGGCACCCGCACCGGCCGGTCGTCGACGGTGACCTCCAGCGGCCCCAGAATGTGGAAGCGCGACTCGTGCGTCAATGATCCACTTTCGCTGAGAGTGTCCGTGTCCCTCGCTCACCTCACAGAACACCAGTAAAGTAGCCGCTCCCTTTACTCTCCGTGACAACACGGCGAGGACAGCAATACCTGACCTCGCGGCGGTCGCTCGGGCGCGCGCTCGCGCCATCCGATCCGCCGCCCGATCAGCCGGAACACCGCGGCGGCCAGCAGCAGGTAGCCCGGGACGAGCAGGACGGCGTCCGGCGTGGTCAGTTCGGCGGACCACCCGGCGTCGCGGTCCTCCCCGTACAGCGTCACGCGGTTCACGGTCAGGAACGCCAGGTGCAGGCCGATCGCGCTCCACAGCGACCCCGTGGTGATCCTGGCGGTGAGCAGCGCGCTTCCGAAGACCGCCAGCAGGATCAGGTAGGAGACGGGATCCTCGCCTTGCGGCGCCAGGCCGGGCCGCGCCACCGGTCCGCCGAGCAGGGCGGACACCGCCGCCTGCACGACGGTGGCCGCCCCGGGCGTCACCAGGAACAGCGCCACCGTGCCGACGAACGCCGTCCGCCGCCGGAAGCGCGCGTTGAGAGTGCGGTAGGCGTAGCCGCGCAGGGTGAGCTCCTCCGGCAGCGCCTCCAACGCCAGCGCGATGACCGCGTTCACCGCCACGTAAGCGATCAGCCGCGGCGCGTCGAGCGGTCCCCAGCGCACCCAGCCCGCGGCGGTGCCCAGCCCGAACACCGCGGCGGCCGACCCCGCGGTGATCAGCACGCCCGTCGCGAACGCGCGCACGCTCTCGGCGCGGCCGGTCAGCCCCAGCCCGTCCAGGGGGAGCCGGTCGACGCGGCGGCGCAGGAACAAGATCAGCGGCACGGCGATGGCGCAGCACACCGCCGCGGTGAGCAGCCGCCGGCCGGTGCCGTCGAGCCCGAGACGCCGGGCGGCGTCGTCCACCGCGCTCGCCGTGCCGAGCGCGACGGCCATGACGAGCATGCCGAGCGCGGCCCGTCCGATCACGGCGGGGGCGGGACGCGGCGGCACGTGCCCCCGTGCGGCGCGGGCGGAAGTTTTTGTCGGCCACATGGCAGAAAAAACTAGCATGTTTTTCGGCCACCTGGAAGAAATAAGTAGCATGGTCGGGTGCCGAAGATCGTCGACCACGAGGAACGCCGGCGTCAGCTCGCCCTGGCCGTCTGGCAGGTGGTGCGCGAACGCGGCGTGGAGGGCGCGTCGCTGCGGAGCGTCGCGCGGCAGGCGGGCTGGTCGCACAGCTCCGTCCAGCACTACTTCTCCAGCCAGGGCGAACTGCTCGAGTTCGCCATGCGGGTGATCTACGACGCCACCGAGAGCAGGATCGCCGCCCTCGACCCGCCGGACGACCCCCGCGAGGCCGCCCGCGCCCTGCTGGAACTGCTGCTGCCGCTGGACGCGGAGGCCCGCACCGCCAACGAGGTCTGGGTGGCGTTCCTCTCACGGGCGCTGGTGGACGCCGGCGCGCGCAAGCTCAACGCCGAAGGCGACCGGTACCTGGCCGAGCTGTTCCGCGCCACCCTGCGCGACCTGGCCGACGCCGGCCACCTCGCCCCCGGCGCCGACGTCGACCTGGAGGCCGACCGCCTGCACGCCCTGTTCGACGGCCTGTGCCTGCACGTCGTCACCGCGCCCGACCGCATGCCCCCCGCCCGCGTCCGCGAACTCTACGAACACCACCTCAACACGCTGATCCGCCCGTAACGCCCCCGGCCCCGACACACTGAGGTCGAGCGACATTCGGCAGGCTCCGCACCTGCTCGCGCCGGCCGCTCAGCGGGACTCGCCGTCACCCGCCGGGGCGGCGCGGCGGATGTGGGTCCTGCCCGCGGGACTGAGCAGGCCCGCGATGGCCGCCGCGCTGACCAGCATGGACAGCGGCCCCGGCCCGCCCCACTCGTGCGCCCACCACAGGCCGCTCAGGACCAGCAGGATCGCTTCGTAGGCGATGAGCCCCCACCGTGCCGCCGGGCGCCGCTTGTGGAGCAGGACGGCCAGCACGCCCCCCGCCACCGAGAACGCGAAGGGGAGCAGCGCCGACAGCAGCACGAAAACCACATACTCGCCTGCCTTCGCCTCGGTGGCGTCGGCGCCGATCTCTGCGGCGAGGACGAGCATGGACACCCACGCGGCGGTGCACAACCCCACCTGCAGCCAGACGAGAGTCTGGACCAGGAACATCACCGCCGACCGCTTCTGTTTCGCACCCACGACACCACAGTGGCCGCCGTCCCGTAGGCCGCACATGGGACCCGATACTCATTCCGCGCCCGCTCAGATACTCAACGGGGAGGGGAGGACGCACGGCTGCGCGCCGACTCGGAAGGCGGCGGACGGGTGATGGCGCTGGCCCTGCACCCGTTCGTGATCGGCCAACCGTTCCGAGCCAAGTACCTGGACCAGGCGCTGGAGTTCCTGGCCGGGCAGCCGGACGTCTGGCTGACGACCAGCGACGAGATCGCGGAACACTACCGGCGGACCGTGTCGGCGGAGGACGCGTAGAACTCTCCCAGTTTGTGCAGGTGGGCCGCGTAGGCGATGCTGGGGGCGTGTCAACGGAGACTGTTGCCGGTGCGGCGGAGCTGCGCGCCTTCCTGCACGGCCTGCCCGGTGTGGACCAGGTCGGGGTGGAGGAGCGGGCCGCGCGGCTGGCCGCGCGTTCGATCAAGACGTCCGCCAAGGCGCAGGCCATCGACGCGGCGATCGCGATGGTGGACCTGACGACGCTGGAGGGCGCCGACACCCCGGGCAAGGTGCGGGCGCTGTGCGCCAAGGCGCTGCGGCCCGATCCCGACGACCCCGCGGTGCCGCGGCCCGCCGCCGTCTGCGTCTACTCGGACCTGGTCGGGGTGGCCGTCGAGGCGCTCAAGGGCAGCGGGGTGAAGGTCGCCAGCGTGGCGACGTCGTTCCCGTCCGGTCGGGCGCCGCTGGCGGCCAAGCTGGCCGACACGCGCGCCGCGGTCGAGGCGGGCGCCGACGAGATCGACATGGTGATCGACCGCGGCGCCTTCCTCGCCGGGGACTACGCCAAGGTGTTCGACGAGATCGCCGCGGTGAAGGAGGCGTGCGGCGATGCGCACCTGAAGGTGATCCTGGAGACCGGCGAGCTGGCCACCTACGACAACGTGCGGCGCGCGTCCTGGCTGGCGATGCGCGCGGGCGCGGACTTCATCAAGACCTCGACGGGCAAGGTGTCGCCCGCGGCGACGCTGCCGGTGACGCTGGTGATGCTGGAGGCGGTGCGGGACTTCCACGCCGCGACCGGGCGCCGGGTCGGCGTCAAGCCGGCGGGCGGCATCCGCACGACCAAGGACGCCATCCGGTATCTGGTGCTGGTCAACGAGACGGCCGGGCTGGACTGGCTGACCCCCGAATGGTTCCGCATCGGCGCGTCCAGCCTGCTCAACGACCTGCTGATGCAGCGGCGCAAGCTGGCCGACGGCGTGTACCAGGGCCCCGACTACTTCACCGTGGACTGACGAGATGAACTTCGACTACGCGCCCGCGCCCGAGTCCGCCTCCATCGTCGACATCCGTCCGTCGTACGGGCTGTTCGTGGACGGCGAGTTCACCGACCCGGCCGAGGGACGATCGTTCAAGACGGTGAACCCGGCCACCGAGGAGGTGCTGGCCGAGGTCGCCGAGGCGGGCGCCGAGGACGTGAACCGCGCGGTGGCCGCCGCGCGCGCCGCCTACGACAACGTGTGGGGCCCCATGCCGGGCCGGGAACGGGCCAAGTACCTGTATCGGATCGCCCGGCTCATTCAGGAGCGGTCGCGGGAGCTGGCCGTCCTGGAGTCGATCGACAACGGCAAGCCCATCCGCGAGTCGCGGGACGTGGACCTGCCGCTGGTCGCCGCGCACTTCTTCTACCACGCCGGCTGGGCGGACAAGCTGGCCTACGCGGGCTTCGGGCCCGATCCGCGGCCGCTCGGCGTGGCGGCGCAGGTGATCCCGTGGAACTTCCCGCTGCTGATGCTGGCGTGGAAGATCGCGCCGGCGCTGGCGTGCGGCAACACGGTGGTGCTCAAGCCGGCCGAGACGACCCCGCTCACCGCGCTGGTGTTCGCGGAGATCTGCCAGCAGGCCGACCTGCCCAAGGGCGTGGTCAACATCGTCACCGGCGCGGGCGAGACGGGACGGCTGCTGGTCGAGCACGACGGCGTCGACAAGGTGGCGTTCACCGGGTCGACGGAGGTCGGCAAGCAGATCGCGCGGTCGGTGGCCGGGACGCGCAAGAAGCTGACGCTGGAGCTGGGCGGCAAGGCCGCCAACGTGGTGTTCGACGACGCGCCGCTCGACCAGGCGGTGGAGGGCGTGGTCAACGGGATCTTCTTCAACCAGGGGCACGTGTGCTGCGCCGGGTCCCGGCTGCTGGTCCAGGAGTCGATCGCCGAGGAGCTGCTGGACCGGCTCAAGGCGCGGATGGCCACGCTGCGCGTCGGGGATCCGCTGGACAAGAACACCGACATCGGCGCCATCAACTCGGCCGCGCAGCTGGAGAAGATCCGGATGCTGTCGGAGATCGGCGAGCGGGAGGGCGCGCGGCGCTGGTCCCCGCCGTGCGAGCTGCCGCAGCGCGGCTACTGGTTCGCGCCGACGCTGTTCACCGGCGTCGCGCAGTCGCACCGCATCGCCCGCGAGGAGATCTTCGGGCCGGTGCTGTCGGTCCTGACGTTCCGCACGCCGGACGAGGCCGTCGCCAAGGCCAACAACACCCCGTACGGGCTGTCGGCCGGGATCTGGACGGAGAAGGGCTCGCGCATCCTGTGGATGGCCGAGCGGCTGCGGGCCGGAGTGGTGTGGGCCAACACGTTCAACAAGTTCGATCCGACGTCGCCGTTCGGCGGATACAAGGAATCCGGGTTCGGCCGTGAGGGCGGACGGCACGGGCTGGAGGCGTATCTCAATGTCTGACGCGGGGGGTGTGGGGGGTCGTCCCCCCACAAGCGACACCTCTGAAGCGGGGGAGGGACGTCCCCCCACAAGTGACACGTCTGAAGTGGGAGGGCGTTCTCCCGTGAGCACCAAGGCTGAGCGCGGGCGGCTGGCTGTTCGGAAGACCTACAAGCTGTTCATCGGGGGAGCGTTCCCCCGGTCCGAGTCCGGCAGGACCTATCCCGTGAACGACGCCAAGGGCCGGTTCCTGGCCAACGTCTCGCAGGCATCGCGCAAGGACGCGCGGGACGCGGTGAGCGCGGCGCGCAAGGCGTTCGGCGGCTGGTCGGGCCGCACCCCCTACAACCGGGGCCAGATCCTCTACCGGGTCGCCGAGATGCTGGAGGGGCGCCACGCGCAGTTCGTCGACGAGCTGCGCGCCGCCGGGCTGGGCAGGAACGCGGCGTCCGACGAGGTGGACGCCGCCGTCGACCGGTGGGTGTGGTACGCGGGCTGGGCCGACAAGCTCGCCGCCGTCGCCGGGTCGGCCAATCCCGTCGCCGGGCCGTTCTTCAACGTCTCCACTCCGGAGCCCACCGGGGTGGTCGCGGTGGTCGCGCCCGACTCGCCGCTGCTGGGGCTGGTGTCGGTCATCGCGCCGGTCATCGTGTCCGGCAACACGTGCGTGGTGGTCGCGTCGGAGCCGGCGCCGCTGCCCGCCGTCACGCTGGCGGAGGTGCTGGCGACGTCCGACCTGCCCGGCGGCGTCGTCAACATCCTGACGGGGCGGCGCGCCGAGCTCGCGCCGTGGCTGGCGTCGCACCGGGACGTCAACGCGCTCGACCTCGCCGGGATCCCCGCGGACGAGGCCGGGCCGCTGGAGGAGGCCGCCGCCGGCAACCTCAAGCGGGTGCTGCGTCCCGCCGCCGTCGACTGGACGGCCGACCCCGGCATCGGGCGCATGACGGCGTTCCAGGAGACCAAGACGGTGTGGCATCCGGTGGGTGTCTGACGCGTTTGAGCTGGGCATTCTCGGAGAGTGAGGAAGCGGGTGGTGTGTAGAGCCCGGCCAACAGTGGAATAGTCCCCCCACAACTGATCATTACGGGGGGTAGATCAGTGGCTACCAGAACCGCATCGGGTGCGACATCGAGCCGGAGCACGGCCGGTCGCACCAAGAGCGCCGCCAAGACCGCCGCGAAGACCGCGGCCAAGAGCGCCGCCAAGAGCACGACCACGAGCAAGCGCACCGCCGCCGCGCGCACCGCCACGGCGTCGCGGACCACCGCGACGGCCCGGCGCGGCACGTCGTCCCGGTCCTCCACCGGCACCGCCCGGCGGACCACGACGGCGCGCAAGCCGGCGTCGTCGCGGTCCACCGCGTCCCGGACGTCGACGTCCCGCTCGACCACGGCCAGGTCCCGCTCGACGACCGCCGCCAGCCGCACGCAGACCGCGGCCGCCAGCAAGGTGACCCAGGCCGCGACGCAGGCGAAGTCGGCGGCCACCCAGATGAGGTCGGTGGCGTCGAAGGCGTCGTCGTCGGCCAAGGCCATGACCGCCATGACGAAGGCGATGACGACCGCGACCAAGGCGATGGCCGAGGCCGCCAGGGCGATGAACTCCGCGGCCCGCGCCATCACCAAGGTGAAGCCGCCGACGGCCTCCGGGACGACGTCCCGCCGGTCCACCGCGTCCCGGTCCGGCACGACCACCGCCGGACGTTCGCGCAGCACCACGAGCCGCAGCACGACGGGCCGGAGCACCGCGAGCCGCAGCACGACGGGCCGCAGCACCGCCGGGCGGACCACGGCGTCGCGGACCAGGGCCTCGACCGCCGGCACCAAGCGCGGCACGTCCACCGCCGCGCGCCGGACGACGAGCTCGTCCCGCGCCGCGGGCACGACGACGCGCAAGACGACGGGCACCGCGCGGTCGGGCGCGACGCGCCGCACCTCGACCGCCGCCAAGCCGCGCACGACCCGCGCCCGGTCCACCGCGACCGCGAGCGCCGCCAAGAGCACGGCCGAGAAGAGCGCCGCCAAGAGCGCGGCCGACAAGAGCGCGGCCGAGCAGACGGCGCAGACCCAGGCGTCCGAGCGGCAGGCGCCGTACGTGGAGCCGAAATCCGACCTCGGCCTGCCGCATTCGACGGCCACCGACGGAGGCTTCCTCTCCGGGCTGTCCGGCGGCTCGAGGGAGGGTTCCTGACCGGCGGCGTGCCCCGTCTCGTCGACCGCGGCGCGGCCGCGTGAGGAGCCGGGGACGGGGCTTCGCCGCGGCCTGCCGTCGGCATGCCCGATGACGGGGCCGGAGGTCCCCATGAACGAGAAGGCCATACTCGACCGCATCCGCGACTTCGTCGCCGAGGAGCAGCGGCTGCGCGAGCGCCATCTGCGGCGCGAGCTGAGCGGGGACGAGGAGCGCCGCCGCCTGCGGGAGCTGGAGGCCGCCCTCGACCAGTGCTGGGACCTGCTGCGCCAGCGCAGGGCCCGGCTGGCGGCGGGCCAGGATC
The DNA here is from genome assembly GCF_001552235.1 of Actinomadura rubrobrunea NBRC 15275. Taxonomy (NCBI): domain Bacteria; kingdom Bacillati; phylum Actinomycetota; class Actinomycetes; order Streptosporangiales; family Thermomonosporaceae; genus Actinomadura; species Actinomadura viridilutea. The sequence goes on from NZ_BCQU01000064.1 coordinate 15,277, forward strand.
CGGACGAGGCCGCGCCGCGCCCGGTCGACGAGGTCGAGGACTACCTGCAGTAGCCCCGCCCGGGCGAGGCGTCCGATCCGCGTCAGGGGCGTCGGCGCCGTGTCACATGCGGCCGTGTCACATGCGGCCGCGTCACATGCGTTCGGGCGTCGGCACGCCGAGCAGGTGCAGGCCGGTCTCCAGGGTGCGCAGCGTCGCCGCGCACAGCGCCAGCCGGGACGCCTTGGTCTCCTCGTCCGGCGCCTGCAGGACGGGGCAGTTCTCGTAGAACGCGGTGTAGGCGTCCGCCACCGAGAACACGTAGGCGGCGAGCCGGTGCGGCTCGGCCGTCTCGCCGGCCTGCGCGACGGCCGCGCCGAAGCCCAGCAGCCGCAGCGCCAGCGCCCGCTCCGCCGGGTGCCCGATCTTGATGGGGCCGGCGGCCGCGTCCGGGTCGGCGCCGCCCTTGCGGAAGATCGACCGGATCCGCGCGGCCGCGTACTGCAGGTACGGGCCGGTGTTGCCCTTGAAGGCGATCATCCGGTCGAAGTCGAAGACGTACTCGCTGTCGCGGGCCACCGACAGGTCGGCGTACTTCACCGCGCCGATGCCGACCGCCTCGACGATCTTCGCGCGGGTCTCCTCGTCGAACTCCTCGTCGTGCGGCACCTCGTCGAAGGCGCGGCCGGCCCGCTCGACGGCCTCGTCGAGCAGCTCGGCCAGCTTGACGGTGCCGCCCGCCCGGGTGCGCAGGATCTTGCCGTCGGTGCCCAGCACGTTGCCGATCGGGGCGTGCTCGGCGCGCACCTCGTCGTTCAGCCAGCCCGCCATCCGGGCGACCGCGAACACCATCTGGAAGTGCAGCGCCTGCGGCGCCCCCACCACGTAGATCATCCGGTCGGCGCGCTCGACGTCCACCCGGTACCGGACGGTGGCCAGGTCGGTGGTGGAGTAGTTGTAGCCGCCGTCCCGCTTGCGGATGATCACGGGCAGCGGCTCGCCCTCCCGGCCGGTGAACCCGGGCGGGAACGCGCACAGCGCGCCGTCGCTGACCACGGCGATGCCCTTGTCCTCCAGCTCCTGGACGGTCGGGCCGAGCATGTCGTTGTAGAAGCTCTCGCCCTTGATGTCGTCGTCGGTCAGCGTCACGCCGAGCCGCGCGTAGACGGTGTTGAAGTAGCGCTTGGAGACGTCCACCAGGATCCGCCACAGCCGCAGCGTCTCGGGGTCGCCCGCCTGCAGCCGCACGACCCGCAGCCGGGACCGCTCGGCGAACTCCGGGTCGCCGTCGAACTTCTGCCGCGCGGCCTGGTAGAACGCGGTCAGGTCGGCGACCGACGAGTCGTCGCGCTCGGCGGCGTCCTCGCCGATGTCCAGCAGGTGCTCGATGAGCATGCCGAACGGGGTGCCCCAGTCGCCGATGTGGTTGTCGCGGACGACGCGGTGGCCGAGGAACTCCAGGATCCGGGCGATGGAGTCGCCCACGATCGTGGTGCGCAGGTGCCCGACGTGCATCTCCTTGGCCACGTTGGGCGAGGAGTACTCGACGATCACCTTCTGCGGCGACTCGACCGGCGGGACGCCCAGCCGCTCGTCGGCCAGCGCCTGCGCGGTCTGCTCGGCGATCCAGGCGTCGCTGAGCGTCAGGTTGATGAAGCCCGGCCCGCTCACCTCGGCCTTGGCGATGACGTCGCCGGTGTCGAGGTGCGCCACGATCTCGTCGGCCAGCTCTCGCGGCTTTCGGCCCGCCTTCTTGGCCAGCGCCAGGGCGACGTTGGCCTGCAGGTCGGCGAACTGCGACGGCCGGATGACCGGGTCGGCGTCCGCGTACGACGGTCCGAGGACGGCGGCGAGCGCGTCCCGGACCCGGGCGGCGAGGACGAGTTGCGGATCGGGCATGGCCCAAGGTTATCGGGACCGCGCCCGTGCACCGGTAACGAACACCGGGCCCAGCCGGGCGTCAGGCGCCCGCGGGCGGCTCCTGACGCCCGGCGACGAGCTCGGCGGGCCCGGCGGGCTCCGAAGACTCGGCGGGGTCGGCCGATAACCCGGTCGCGGACGGCGGGGCGTCCTTGCCGGACGCCGGGCCGTCGGGCCCGGGCGAGGGGGACGGCTCGGCGGCGTCGCCGTGCCGGTCCCTGTCGTCGCGGTCGCCGTGCGTCCAGCGGCCGAAGCGGGACGTGCGGGTCGCCGCGACCTGCTCGCGGACCTTCTCCACGATCCGTCCGGCGGCCAGGTCCTGGGCGAGCGCGCAGGCCGCGGCGATGGCGCGGGCGTGCGAGGCGCCGTGCGCGATGACCACGGTGCCGTTCAGGCCGAGCAGCACCCCGCCGCCGTAGGTCTCCGAGTCGAACCGCTCGCGCAGGCCGAGCAGGCGGCGGCGCTGCAGCAGGGCGCCCACCCGGGCGGTGCGGGTGGCGGTGAGCGCCGCGCGGACCTCGGCCGAGGCCATCCGCATGGCGCCCTCCAGCGTCTTGAGCGCGACGTTGCCGGTGAACCCGTCGGTGACCACGACGTCGACGGCGCCGGTCAGCAGGCCGTCGCCCTCCACGTTCCCGGCGAACTCGATGCCGGGCTGGCCCGCCGCCAGCAGCTCGTACGCCCGCTTGGTGACCTTGTCCCCCTTGCCCGGCTCGGACCCGATGTTCAGCAGCCCCACCCGCGGCCGCGCCAGCCCCAGCCGGACCTGCGCGTAGGCGGTGCCGAACGCGGCGAACTGCACCAGCGTCTCCGGCTTGACGTCGGCGGTGGCGCCCGCGTCCAGCAGCACCGTGGGCCGGGGCCGGGTCGGCAGCGTCACCGCGATCGCCGGGCGCATCACGCCCTGCTGGCCTTTGAGCCGCAGCCGCGCCGTGGCCACCACGCCCGCGGTGGTGCCCGCCGACACCAGCGCCGACGCGCGGCCCTGCTTGATCAGATGGCAGGCGATCGCCACGGACGAGCGCGGCTTGCGCCAGCTGGCCAGCGCGCCCTCGTCCATGCTCAGCGCCTCGTCGGCGTGCACGATCGGGATGCGCCCGGCCATGCCGAGCCGGTCCAGCCGGGCCCGGATCCGGGGGGCCGGCCCGACCAGGACGAGCCGGACTCCGTGCTCGCGCACCGCGGCCACCGCCCCGGTGACGATCTCGTCGGGGCCGTGGTCGCCGCCCATGGCGTCCACCGCGACCGGGGCGGGCCTCGAACGCCGGGCGGCGCGGTACGGCGGCTCGGCTCTGCCGGTCATGCGGGGCTCCAGGGCGTCTCCAGAGCGTGCTCCAGGCGTATGCGTGCGTCCCCCTCCAACCTGCGGGGAAGCGGAACCGGTGCGTTGCGGCCGCCGTCCCGGTGCAGAACGGCGATGACGGCAGCTCATCGCATGGTAGGCGGTCGCCGCGGCTGCCCTGACCGCCGGGTCGCCGCCGGGCGCCGCCGTGTCGCGCGCACGCCGAGCTCAGACCGCGTTCGGGCCGCGCGCACGCCGGGACGAATCCGCGGCAGGCGCGCACTGCGGACGCTTCTCTCGGCGGCAGCGTCCAGCGGCGCGCCCGCGGAAAGGTCAGCGGCCCGTCGCCCTGCGGCAGTCGTCGCCGAGGCAGGTGCTGTTCTGCAGCAGCGGACGCCCGTCCACCAGGATCGTGAAGTAGTGCTGCCGCGTGGCGTGGTCGCCGGTGCCGATGACCTGCACCGGCTTGCGGTCGGCGGTGACGCCGTGGCAGCTGACCCGCAGCCGCCGCTCGCTCCAGCCGGGGATGTCGCGGCAGCGCAGCGCGCCGTTCAGGGCGATGCCGCGGGCGCGCAGCTCGGCGGCGGCGTTGCCGGGCAGGGCCCGGCGCAGCGCGGCCTGGCTGTCGTACCGCAGGTGGGTGCGGTCGGCGAGCACCAGGTAGCCGACGCCCGTGATCACGGAGGCCGCCGCCAGGGCGGCGATCCCGACGACCAAGGCTGTGACCCGCGTGATCTTCACGGCTGGTGACGTCACCCGGCAGCGGCCGGGCATGCGCGCGGCCGGGCAGGTTTTCCCTGATCATGCGATGTTCTTGCGGAGTCATCGCCGTCGTGGCGTGCGGACGGCCCGCCGCGTGTGCTCGCGGCCGGGGACACGCGGCGGGGGACGTGCGGCGGGGGAGCGGCGGTCAGCGGCAGGCGCGGCCCAGGCAGTCGGTCCGCAGCAGGGCACGGCCGTCGACGGCGACGACGTAGTGCTCGCGCGGGCGGGGCGTGTCGGCCGCGGTGGCGACGCCCGTCACCGCGACGGGCGAGCCGTCGACGGTGCGGCCCGTGCACCGGATGCGGACCACCGACGGGGATCCGGTGCCGGGCGTGGCGCACGACAGGCGCCCGTCGAGGCGGACGCCGCGCGCGGCCAGCTCGGCGGCCGCCCCGTCGGCGACCGCGTTGCGGTAGGCGCCCTCGGAGATGCGCTGCATCACCGTGCAGCCGGTCAGCGCGGGCGCCGCCAGGGCGGCCAGGGCGAGCGCGGTCAGCCGTCGCATGCCGCGTCTCCGTCGGGGCGTGCGGCCTTCGCGACCGCGTCGACGGCGTCGGCGACGGCGTCGGGACGGTCGATCATGACCATGTGCCGGGCGTCCGGCAGCACCACCTGGCGTCCGTTGGGGCTCATCGCGGCCAGCTCCTCGTGGGCTCGCGTCCACCGCTCGGCCCGGTGCCGGGAGCGCACGTCGCCGAGCGCGGTCAGCACCACCAGCGGGACGGGCGGGAAGGGACGGCGGCGGCGCAGCCGGTGCAGGTCGGCGGCCATCTCGCGGTAGGCGGCGTTCTCCGCCAGCACCGTGGCGATCACCGTGCCGCGGCCGTACACCCGCCGGATGAGCGCGGGGGGAACCACGTCGCCGCCGCGGCTGGTCCGGCGCACCACCAGCCGCCGTCCCGCGGGGCCGACGATCCGGGCGAGCCGCGTCAGGTCCAGCAGCGCGCCGAACGCGCGGGCGAGCGGGGTCAGCGCGGCGGCCGTGCGCAGCCGCACGCGCGGCGCGCGCTCGGCGCTCGGGTCGACCAGCACCAGCCCGGCGACCAGCTCCGGATGCAGCCGCGCCAGCGCCTCGGCGGGGAAGGCGGCCATCGAGTGCGCCACCGGCACGACCGGCGCCCCCGCCGCCGCGGCCAGGTCCGCCAGGACGCGCACGTCGCGGCGCAGGCTCGGCGGGGCGTGCCCGGCCGGGCTGAGGCCGAGCCCGGGACGGTCGAACGCGATCGTCCGGCGGCGGTCCGCCAGCAGGTCGACCGCCGGGTCCCAGTCGAACCAGGCGCCGCCGAGCCCGGCCGTCAGCAGCGCGACCGGGCCGCCGCCCCGACCGCGCGCGACCAGGTGGACCTGCTCGCCGCCCGCGTTCTCCACCCTGCTCACAACTGCGCCCTCTCCGGCGGGGGCGGGACGGCGCGGCGGCGCGCGGCGCGTCGTTCCTGGACCAGCGCCCAGGTGACGGTCAGCAGCCCCAGCACCAGTACGGCGATCTGGCCGCGCTGGATGATGCCGAGCCACCGGCCCTCCACCATCGCCGCCATGGTGGCCAGCGCCAGGGCCGTCTCCACGGCGGCCAGCGGCAGCCCCCAGCGCGCCAGGGCGGGCCAGCGCCCGTGGCGGCGGGCGGCGACCGCCAGCGCCGCGAGCGCCGCCACCCCGAAGGCGATCACGAGACTGCTGGTGACGGCGTGGAACTCGTGGGAGAACGACACGTTCCCGGACCGTTCGCGCAGCGCGCACCCCGACTCCAGGCTGGGGGCGCAGTCCAGGGGGAACACCGCGTCGCCGACGGCGCACAGTCCGAACAGGGCCAGCAGGATCCAGCCGGTGACGGCCCAGCGCAGCCCCGGACCGGCGCGCGGGGTGCCGCGCAGCGCGACGAGCGCCACGGCGATCGTCAGCACGCCGGTGACGAAGTCCCCGCCGCTGTAGACGGCGTGGTACGGCTGGTCGACGGCCGACAGCTCGCTGACGTAGCTGTTGACCACGTCGATGTCGGGGCTGAGGAGGTGCTCGAGCAGGAACGTGCTGTAGGCGACGGCCGCCAGCCCGGCCAGCGCCACGGCGAAGGCCGGCACGCCCTGGGCGCGGCCGAGCTCGGGTGCGTCCACGTGCCCCCTTTCACGCCGGTCTGAGCGGCCGTGACGGTGCCCAGCATAGGGACGTCTGAGGCGGGCGTCTTTGCGTCACCCGTGATCGATCGGGCGGGGGAAGGTCCGGTTGTCCTTGGATGTCGGCATTTGTCAGTCTTGTGGTTAACCAGCATCTTTGTACCTTGAGAGGGGTATCTCTCTAATATCCACGGGGGTTCGACCACCGGCATCGGGGCGGGCCTCGCCGTGATCACCCACCGTGACGACGCGCCGCCCGGTGCGTTCCCCGCTGACAGTCAAGGAGTACCGACACGTGACATTGGTGAACGACGCGGCTCCCGCGGTGCGATCCACCGGTCGCAAGTTCCGCGCCTTCACGGCCAAGCACCTGGAGGAGCTCACCGCCCGCGCAGGCCTGACCCCCGACGAGCGGCTCGCGACCCGGGCCGTGGCGACGGTCCTGCCCTTTCGGACCAACGCGTACGTCATCGAGGAGCTGATCGACTGGGACGCCGCGCCCGACGACCCCATCTACCGGCTGGTGTTCCCGCAGCCGGACATGCTCCCGGCCGACGACGTCGCGCACCTGAGCGACCTGCTGCGCCGCGGCGCCCCCAAGGCGGAGATCGACGCCGCCGCCCACGCCATCCGCGTCCGGCTCAACCCGCATCCCGCGGGCCAGATGGAGCTGAACATCCCCAGCTTCGGCGACGGCAAGATCCCCGGCCTCCAGCACAAGTACGACGAGACGGTGCTGTACTTCCCCAAGCAGGGGCAGACGTGCCACGCCTACTGCACCTACTGCTTCCGGTGGGCGCAGTTCATCGGCGAGCCCGACCTGAAGATGGCCGGGGACGACGCCCTCCAGCTGCGCGACTACGTCAAGGCGCACCCGGAGGTCACCAGCGTCCTGTTCACCGGCGGCGACGCCATGATCATGGGCGAGCCGGTGCTGCGCCGCTACATCGAGCCGCTGCTGGAGCTGGAGCAGCTGGAGTCGATCCGCATCGGCACCAAGGCGCTGGCCTACTGGCCGCAGAAGTTCGTCACCGACCCCGACGCCGACGACATGCTGCGGCTGTTCGAGCGGGTCGTGGAGGCCGGCAAGAACCTGGCGTTCCAGGCGCACTTCAGCCATCCGCGCGAGCTGGAGCCGCTGGTCGTCACCGAGGCGGTGCGCCGCATCCGCGACACCGGCGCGGTGATCCGCACCCAGGCGCCCCTCATCCGCACCATCAACGACGACGCCAAGACATGGGAGACCATGTGGCGCGCCCAGACGCGGATGGGCATGGTGCCGTACTACATGTTCGTCGAGCGCGACACGGGGCCGCAGGACTACTTCGCCGTCCCCCTCGCCCGCGCGGTGGACATCTTCCGCGACGCCTACAAGAACGTCGCCGGCGTGTCCCGGACCGTCCGCGGCCCGTCCATGTCCGCCACGCCCGGCAAGGTGTGCGTGGACGGCGTCGTGGAGGTCGCCGGCCAGAAGGTGTTCGCGCTGCACTTCATCCAGTGCCGCGACGCCGAGCTGGTCAACCGGCCGTTCTTCGCCCAGTACGACCCCGAGGCCGTCTGGCTGGACGACCTCAAGCCGGCGTTCGCCGACCGCTTCCCCTTCGAGCGGTAAGCAGGGAGCCTCGGCGTGCCGGCCGTCACGGCCGGCACGCCGCCGGTTCCCGGATCGCGCGGACCAGCGCGCACGCCGCGACGGCCGACGCCGCCCCGAACAGGGCCATCACCGCGCCCGGCGGCAGGATCTCGCCGAGCGCCCCCGCGGCCGCGACGCACGCCGCCTGGCCGGTGATCACCCCGATGTTCGCCAGGCCCAGGGCCTGCCCGCGGGCGTCCTCCGGCACCCGGTCCAGGAAGGGGCGCTGCAGGCCGAGCTCGTAGCTCAGCCCGAACGCCGCCAGCGCCGCCAGGGCGCACGCGGCCGCCGCCCCCGGCCGCGCCGCGAACGCCAGCAGCGGCAGCCCGGTCATGACGGCGAGCGGCCGCGTCAGCCGCTCCCGGCGCGCGATCCGTCCGACGACGAGGTTGCCCGCCAGCATCCCGGCGGCGTAGGAGGCGAGGACGGCGCCCGCGGCGTCCGGACGCCCCAGCTGCGCCGCGTACGGGATCACCACGCCCTCCGACCCGACGGCCAGCGAGATCGGCAGCCACTGGGCGAGCAGCAGCCGCCGCGTCCCCCGGTCGGCCAGCAGGATCCGGTTGACCCGCCACGTCTCGCGCACCGACGCCCCGTCCGCCGCCTTCCTCGGCGGCCGCCGCCGCACCCCCGCCCGCGCGACCGCCGCCGCCACCAGGGCGCTGCCCGCCGCGAGCCACAGCGCCCCCTCCGGGCCCACCGCCAAGAGCAGCAGCCCGCCCGCCGCGTTCCCGCCGATCTGCGCCCCGGCCGCCGTCATCGTGAACAGCGAACGTCCCAGCACGTAGCCGTCCCCGGGCAGCAGGTCCGGCAGCACGGCCGTCACCGAGGCCGTCGCGACCGGCGCGAACAGCCCGATCGCCGCCGTCAGCAGGATCGCCGCCGAGGTCGGCACCCCCAGCGCCAGGACGGCCGTCACCGCCGCCCGCAGCACGTGGAAGGCCACCAGCAGCGGCCGCGGCGGCACCCGGTCGGCCAGTGCCAGCAGGAACGCGCCGCCGACCACGTACGGCAGCATCCCCGCCCCGTAGGCCAGGGCGGACGCCAGCGCCGACCCCGTTTTCTCGTACACGAGCACCGACAGCCCGAGCATCCGCACCGTGTCGCCGACCACGAACAGCGTGTGCAGCCCGAACAGAACCCGGAACTCGCCGACCCCGAAGACCGCCCGATACGACATGCGAGCGATCGTCACGGCGGGGGGCCGGCGCGGCTAACGTTTCGCTCAGGAGCGAAACAATGATCGAGATCGAGGTCGGCCCGGGGGACGTGGCCGCCAGCCGCTTCGCCATCGCGCCGCTCACCGAGGTGCACTCCGCCCTCGGCGTGCTCGTGCGCCGCCTCCCGCCCGGCCCCCTGCGGCCCTGGGCGTCCCGCGCCCAACCGATCTTCGCCCGCCTTCTCGACGACCCCGCCGTCCGCGCCCTGGCCCATCTGGGACGCAACCGCGGCTACATCGCCGACTTCATCACCCCGCCCCCCGGCCGCCCCAAGGCCACCGTCGAGGAGCAGCTGGCCCAGGTGCGCGCCACCCCGCCCGACCTGGCCCGCGCCGAGATCGCCCGCAACGCCGCCGGCCTGCCCGCCCCCGACCCCGAGGTGACGGCCGTCCTGTCCGCCCCCGACATGGTCGACCGGTTGGCGCGCGCACTGGAGAAGACGTGGACGGCCCTGATCGCCCCCGACTGGCCCGTCCTCAGCGCCGTCCTCGACCAGGACCTGGTCTACCGCGCGGGACGCCTGGCCGCCTACGGCTGGGGCGCCGCTCTGGACGACCTGTCCCCCCGCGTGCGCTGGCGGGCCGACCGCGGCGTCATCGAGCTGACCGGTCTCCTGACCTCGGGCCGCTACCGCCTGGGCGGGGCGGGCCTGCTGTTCGTCCCCACCGTCTTCTCCGATCTCGGCGCCCAGCTGGGAAGCGACTGGCCCAACACTCTCATCTACCGCGCCCGCGGCATCTCCGCCCTCTGGGAGCGCCGTCCGCCGCAGCCGCCCGACGCCCTGGGCCGCCTGCTGGGCCGCTCGCGCGCCCGCGTCCTGCTCGCCCTGGACGCGCCCGCCACCACGACCCAGCTCTCCGCCCGCCTCGGCGCCAGCCTCGGCGGCACCGCCGACCACCTGGCCGTCCTGGCCGCCGCCGGTCTGGTGGCCAAGACCCGCGTCGGCCGCGCCGTCCTCTACCAGCGCACCACCGCGGCCGACGCCCTCATCGCCGCGGCGGGCGACCCCCGCCCCGAGTGACCGCCCGCACGACCACGGTCAGCTCTGGAGGCCGTCGTCCACGTCGACCTTCTCAGGGGCGAGCTTCAGCCCGGCGGCGGCTGCCTGCTGGGTGAGGAGGACGGCGAAGTCCTCGTCGACGTGGCCGTCCTCCACCAGGGACTGGATGAGCCGCGCCGTCTGCTCGACGACGGGCATCGGGACGTCCATGCCGTCCGCCGCGGTGAGGCCGAGGTCGAAGTCCTTCTTCAGCAGCGGCGGGGTGAAGGTGGGTGTGAAGTCCAGCTTGACGAACGCGGGCGTCTTGTAGCGGGTGAACACCGACCCGAGGACGCTGTTGTTCAGGAAATCCAACAGGGCGTGCCGCGGGACGCCGCCCTTCTCCGCCAGCACGCTGACTTCCGCGAGCGCCTGCGTCAGCACCCCGAGCAGCAGGTTGTGGGCGATCTTCACCAGGCGGGCGGAGTCGCCGTCGCCCATGTAGGTCACCGAGCCGGCGATCCGCGCGAGCAGGGGCGCCGCGCGGTCGTAGGCGTCCCGAGGGCCGGACACGGCGATCGCCAGCCGGCCCGCCCGGACGGCTCCGGGGTTGCCGCTGACGGGGGCGGCGAGGAACGCGGCCCCCCGCTCGGCGCACGCCCGCCGGACGGCCGCCGAGCCCTCCGGCGACACGGTCGAGCAGTCCACGATCACGTCCGGGACCCGGTCGCCGGCGAGGAGCCCGCCGTCGCCCGTCAGCACGGCCTCGAGAGCCGCGTCGTCGGCGACCATCGTGAACACGATCGGCGCGCCGCGCAGCTCCGCGAGCGATCCGGCGACCGCCGCGCCGCGCTCGCGCAGCGGCTCGGCCTTGGCCGGGGTGCGGTTCCACACGGTCAGGGCCACGTCGGTGCCGAACAGCCGTTCGACCATGGCCGTGCCCATGCGTCCCGTTCCGATCCAGCCGACGTCCATGTCCGTCCCTCCTCAGCGAACCGGCGGCCACGAAGTGTCGGTGTCGTGCACGAACCAGACGCCCACCGCCGGGACGTCGCCCTCGTTGTGGTAGCGGTGCGGAGTGGCCGACGGGAACGACACCGAGTCGCCCGGACGCATCCGATAGGTGTCGAACCCCAGCGTCAGCGTCAGCTCGCCCTCGATGAGGTACCCGTGCTCGACGCCTCCGTGCCGCATGAGCTTCCCGGTGCTGGACGACGACCCGCCCGGCGCGTAGGTGACGAGCAGGAAGTCGACGTCCGTGCCGGGGACGTGTCCCAGGCGCTCCCACGTCACGCCCGACTCCAGCTCCAGCACCTCGCGCTCCCCGGTCCGCAGCAGCGGCCCCGCGAACGCGGCCGCCGCCGCGCGAGGGGCCGCCAGGGCGGCGGCCGGGCCTTCTGGGGCGAGGCCCGCGGCCGCGTCCTCGTCGACGGCCGGATGCGCGACGACGACGCCGTGCTCGGAGTCGGAGGCCGACGCCTCGGACGGGGCGGCGGACGCCTCCCCTGACGGGGACGCGCGGCCGGCGGCTGCCGCCTCCGATGGCGCCGTGCCGGGCGAGAGGCAGAGGGGCGCCGCCTCGTCCGGGGGAGAGGAGCCCGCATCGGCCGAAGCTCCGGGCGACTGGGGCGGAGGGGAGCCGTGTCCGTCCGCCGCGGGGCGGGGCGCGGCGTCGAAAACGTCTTCTATGGAGATGCCCAAGGCCTGCGTGATGGCGTAGAGGGTGCTGACCGAGGGCTGGCTCTTACCGGTCTCGATCTGGGAGACCATGCTCGCGGACACGCCGACGGCGCGCGCCAGGGCGCGCAGCGTCACGCCGCGTTTGAGGCGCTCTTCGCGAATGCGCGCGCCGACGGGCGGAATCGACATCCCCACCTCCCTCCGCACCGAGCGTACAGCAACTGTTAACACGGTCGCTCCTCAGGGTGACTGTTCAGTGACTATTGACACTCCTGTTCACCTGTACTTCATTGAAGGGAGAGCTGGGAGGTGACCGGCGATGGCGATCAAGACCTTCGGGCCCAACGCGGTCGACTGGGAGGAGCGCATCGACCTCGACCGGCTGCGGCGGGAACGGCTGCGGCGGCTGCGCGAGCACCTCGACCGCTCCGACCTCGGCGCGGTGCTGGCGTTCGACTTCTCCAACATCCGCTACATGACCGCGACCCACATCGGCACCTGGGCGATGGACAAGCTGATCCGCTTCGCCCTGCTGACCCGCGACGGCGACCCCGTCATCTGGGACTTCGGGTCGGCGGCGCGCCACCACCAGATCTACAACCCGTGGCTCGGCGACGGCGCGCGGGCGGGGATCTCCACGCTGCGCGGCGCCTTCCACCCGGACGCGGGCATCGCCGCGGACGTGGCGACGAAGGTCGCGACCGTGCTCAGGGAGCGGGGCCTGGCGAACGAGCCCCTGGGCGTCGACGTGGTCGAGCCCCCGGTGTTCTTCGCGCTGCGCGACGAGGGCGTCGACGTGGTGGACGGCCAGCAGGTGTTCATGGAGGCCCGCCGCATCAAGACCCGGGACGAGATCGCGCTGCTCACCCAGGCGTGCTCCATGGTCGACGCGGCCTACGAGGAGCTGTACGGGTTCCTGCGCCCGGGCGTGCGCGAGAACGAGTGCGTGGGCCTGGTCAGCAAGGTGCTCTACGACCTCGGCAGCGAGTACGTCGAGGGCGTCAACGCGATCTCGGGGGAGCGGTGCTCGCCCCACCCGCACGTCTACAGCGACCGGATCGTCCGGCCCGGCGACCCGGCGTTCTTCGACATCCTGCACAGCCACCTGGGCTACCGCACCTGCTACTACCGCACGTTCGCGGTCGGCAGCGCGTCGCCGGCGCTGCGCGACGCCTACAAGCGCTGCCGCGAGTACATGGACCGGGCGATCGCGCTGGTGAAGCCGGGCGCGACCACCGCCGACATCGTGTCGGTGTGGCCGCGGGCCGAGGAGTTCGGGTTCGCCGACGAGACCGCCGCGTTCGCCCTGCAGTACGGGCACGGCGTCGGCCTGTCCATCTGGGAGAAACCGATCTTCAGCCGGCTGGTGTCGCTGGACCATCCCGAGACCCTCGAGGAGGGCATGGTGTTCGCGCTGGAGACGTACTGGCCCTCCTCCGACGGCTGGTCCGCGGCCCGCATCGAGGAGGAGGTCGTGGTGACCGCGGACGGCTGCGAGGTCATCACCAAGTTCCCCGCCGAGGAGCTGCTGGTGGCCGGACGCACGTACTGGACGGCCGGGGGAGCGCTGAACACCCTGCGCGAACCCGAGTCGCACCGCAACCGGGCGAACGGCGGTCCCCGATGATCGGCGCCGAGGAGCTGCTGCGGCTGTACGAGCGGATGGCGCTCATCCGCGGCACCGAGAAGGCCGCGCACGACCTGTTCATGGCGGGCCTGGTCAAGGGCACGACGCATCTGGCCGCAGGGCACGAGGCGGTCGCGGTGGGCGCGAGCGCGGCGCTGCGCGACGACGACTACGTGTTCGCCACCTACCGCGGCCATCACCACGCCATGGCGCGCGGCGCGACCGCCGAGGAGTGCCTGGCCGAGCTGATGAGCAAGGCCACCGGCGTGTGCAAGGCCAAGGGCGGCTCGATGCACCTGACGAAGGCGTCGACCGGGATGCTCGGCTCGTACGCGATCGTGGGGGCGCACCTGCCGATGGCGGCGGGCGCGGCCTGGTCGGCGAAGCTGCGCGGCACGGGGCAGATCGCGGTGGCGTTCTTCGGGGACGGCGCGACCAACATCGGGGCGTTCCACGAGGCGCTCAACCTGGCGGCGGTGTGGTCGCTGCCCGCGGTGTTCGTCTGCGAGAACAACTTCTACATGGAGTACACGCCGATCGGGAAGGTGACGGCCGTCCCGAACCCGGCGGCCGACCGCGCGTCCGCCTACGGGCTGACGGGCGAGGTCGTCGACGGCAACGACGTGGTCGCGGTCGCCGAGGCGGTGGGACGCGCCGCCGCCCGCGCCCGGGACGGCGCGGGCCCCTCGCTCATCGAGGCGCGGACGTACCGGCATTACGGGCACAGCCGCGCCGACCCCGCCAAGTACCGGCCCGCCGAGGAGGTCGAGCGCTGGCTCGAGCGCGACCCGCTGAACCTGGCGCGGGCCCGTCTCGAAGCGCTCGGCGTCCCGGACGCGGCGCTGCGGGAGGTCGACGAACGCGTCCGCGCCGACGTGGACGCGGCCGTCGCGGCGGCCAAGGCGGCGCCCGGCCCGGACCCGGCCGAGGCGTTCACCGACGTATGGGCGGACGGAGGCGCGGCATGGCGGACATGATCACCTATCGGGCGGCGGTCGCCGAGGGCATCGCGCGGGAGATGCGCCGCGACCCGGCCGTGGTGTGCCTGGGCGAGGACATCGGCGCGGCCGAGGGCGTGTTCAAGACGACCGTCGGGCTGCTCAAGGAGTTCGGGCCCGAGCGGGTCTGGGACACCCCGATCTCCGAGCAGGCCATCGTCGGCGCCGCGATGGGCGCCGCGATGACCGGGCTGCGGCCCGTCGCCGAGATCATGTTCAGCGACTTCCTGGCCTGCTGCTGGGACTACCTGGCCAACGAGATCCCCAAGGTCCGGTACATGACCGGCGGGCAGGTCGCCGTCCCGCTGGTGGTCCGCACCGCCAACGGGGGCGGCCTGGGGTTCGGCGCCCAGCACTCCCAGGCCGTGGAGAACTGGGCGCTGACCGTGCCCGGGCTGAAGATCGCCGCGCCGTCCACCCCCGCCGACGTGATCGGCCTGATGGCCGCGGCGATCCGCAGCGACGACCCGGTCGTGTTCTTCGAGCACAAGGGCCTGATGGCCGGGCAGGGGCCGCTCCCGCCGGACGGCCACGTCGTGGAGCTCGGGCGGGCCGCGGTCGTGCGCGACGGCGCGGACCTGACGATCGTGGCGCTGGCGTCCACGGTGCCCACCGCCCTCGCCGCCGCCGACCGGCTCGCCGCCCGGGACGTCTCCGCCGAGGTCGTCGACCTGCGGTGCCTGGTCCCGCTCGACATGGCGATGGTGCTGCGGTCGGTGGAGCGCACCTCCCACCTGCTGATCGTCGAGGAGAACCCCTACCAGGGCGGCTGGGGCGGCACGGTCGCCTCCATCGTCGCCGACGAGGGGTTCGAGCTGCTCGACGCGCCGGTGCGCAGGCTCGCCGCGGCCTGCGTCCCCCTGCCGTTCGCGGACGTCCTGGAAGACCAGGTGATCCCGACGGTCGACAAGGTCGTCCAGGCGGCGCTGGCCCTGGCGGACTACTGACCCGGGACCGCCGACATGAACGCCGCCCGCCGTCCGCACCGCCGAACCCCCGCAACCGAGTCTCCGCCGAGTCCGCTCCCCGCCCACCCACCCCTACGCAGGAGACGGCCATGAGTCATCGCCTACTTCTCCGAGGCGGCCACGTGCTCACCATGGATCCCGACATCGGCGACCTGCCGTCCGGCGACGTGCTCGTCGAGGACGACGCGATCGCCGAGGTGGCGCCGCGCATCGACGCCGACGCCGAGGTGATCGACGTCGCCGGGCGCATCGTCATCCCCGGATTCGTGGACACCCACCGGCACACCTGGGAGACGGCCATCCGCGGGGTGGCCCCCGACGCCACCCTGGACGACTATTTCGTCGAGATCCTCGACACCTTCGCGCCCGTCTACACGCCCGAGGACGTCTACGCGAGCAATCTCGCCGGGGCGCTGGAATGCCTCAACGCGGGCATCACCACGCTCGTCGACTGGTCGCACATCAACAACACGCCCGAGCACGCCGACGCCGCCGTCCGCGGCCTTCAGGAAGCGGGCATCCGCGCGCAGTACGCCTACGGCAGCGCCAACACGTCCCTCGCCGACTACTGGTTCGAGAGCAAGCTGGTCATCCCCGCCGATGACGTGCGGCGCGTGCGCTCCACGTACTTCTCGTCCGACGACGGCCTGCTCACCATGGCGCTCGCCGCCCGCGGCCCCGGGTTCTGCACGGACGACGTCGTCCGGGCGGAATGGGCGCTCGCCCGCGAGCTGGCCCTGCCCATCACCGTCCACGTCGCCATGGGCCGCCAGGCCGGCCGGTTCGACATGGTCAAGCGGCTCGACGGCCTCGGCCTGCTCGGCCCGGACACCACCTACATCCACTGCTGCCACCTCTCCGACGAGGAGTGGCGCCTGGTCGCCGACACCGGCGGCACGGTCTCGGTCGCGCCGCAGGTGGAGATGCAGATGGGCCACGGCTGGCCGCCCGTGATGAAGGCGCTGGAGCACGGACTGCGGCCCAGCCTGTCCGTCGACGTCGTCACCACCGTGCCCGGCGACATGTTCACCCAGATCCGCGCGGCGTTCGCGGCGGACCGCGCCCGCGTCAACGCCGCCTGCTGGGAGGCCGACACGCCGGTCCCGGACACCATGCTCACCGCCCGCCGGATGCTGGAGATCGCCACGATCAACGGCGCGCACGTCGCCGGGCTCGAAGCGCGCACGGGCTCGCTGACGCCCGGCAAGCAGGCCGACATCGTCGTGCTGGACGCCACGGGGATCAACACGGCGCCGGTGCACGACGCGGCCGCCGCGGTGGCGCTGTGCGCGGACGTGTCGAACGTGGAGACCGTGATCGTCGGCGGGGTCGTCCGCAAGCGCGACGGGCGGCTGCTCGCCGACGTCGGCAGGGTGCGGGGACTGGTCGAGGAGGCCCGCGACCGGCTCGTCGCGCAGGTGAGGAAGGCGGCATGACGGTACGGCACACGGTGCGCAGGGCGGCGGACGCCGAGTTCGCCGCCCCGGCCCCCGGATACCGGCGCTGGGACGCCGTCGGCGAGTCCACCGGCGCCGTGCACACCGGTTTCGCGATCTGCGAGCTGGACCCGGGGAGCTCCCTGCGCGCCCACATGCATTCGTTCGAGGAGTCGTTCTACGTGCTGGACGGATCGGCCGTCCTCGCGACGCCGGAGAGCTCCGTCCGCGTCGTCGCCGGCGACTACGGGCTCGTGCCCGTCGGCGTCCCGCACGTGTGGCGCAACGACGGCGACGCCCCGTGCCGCTGGGCCGAGATGCAGGCGCCCGTGCCCCGCGCCCAGTACGGCGACGACACCTTCGCCGTGGACGCGTTCGACGCGCCGCCTCCCCGGCCCGTCAACGTGCGCGACCCGCGGACCCGCCGCTACGGCCACATCGAACCCGCCAACATGGACCCGGCGAAGCAGACCCAGGACCTGCTGGCGGTCTCGGCGAGCATGCGCACCGCCCTGCTCGTCTACAGCGGCATCACCGTCAAGATGATGGTGGACGGGGAGCTCGGCGCGCGGCTGTCGACGATGTTCATGGTCCAGTACGACCCGGACGGGATCGCGGGCCCCCACGACCATCCGTTCGAGGAGACGTACCTCATCCTCGAAGGCCGCACCGAGGCGGTCTTCGACGGGGAGCGCCATCTGCTCGAACCCGGCGACATCGCCTGGGCGGGCGCGGGCTGCGTGCATTCGTTCACCAACGCGGGCCCCGGGCGCGTCCGCTGGCTGGAGACGCAGGCTCCGCAACCGCCCTCGCGTCATTCGTACAGATTCGTCCGCGACTGGGAGCCCTTGCGGGGCAAAGGAGCTGCATCATGACGACGATCGTGATCGTGGGCGGCACGTCCGGCATCGGCCGCGAGATCGCCCGGCGCCACGCGGCCGAGGGCGAGGAAGTGATCGTCACGGGACGGGACGCCTCCCGCGCCGCCACCGCCGCCAAGGAGGTCGGCGCCGCCCGCGGCCTCGCCCTCGACCTGACCCGGCCCGAGGAGATCGCCGCCGCGCTCGCCGAGGTGGAGCGCGTCGACCACCTGGTGCTGGCCGCGATCGAACGCGACCAGAACACCGCGGCCGACTACCGGCTGGACGACGCGCGCCGCCTGACCACCCTCAAGCTCGTCGGCTACACCGAGGTCGTGCACGCGCTGCTGCCGCGCATGAGCCGCGACGGCGCGGTCGTCGTCTTCGGCGGCCTGGCCAAGGAGCGCCCCTACCCGGGGTCCACGATGGTGTCCGCCGTCAACGGCGCCGTGGTGGGGCTCGTGCACACGCTGGCCGTCGAGCTGGCGCCGATCCGGGTCAACGGGGTGCACCCGGGGATCGTCGGCGACAGCCCGTACTGGCGCGACAAGCCGCTCGACGCCGTCGTCTCCCGCACGCCCACCGGTCGCCTCGCCACCATGGACGACATCGCCGACGCGGTCTCCTTCCTCCTGCGCAACCGGTCGGTCAACGGCGTCAACCTCAACGTCGACGGCGGCTGGCTGCTCACCTGACCGGACGGGCGCACCGGAGACCCGCATCCCGGTTCCGCGCGGCACGGCGGAACGGAACCGCCGCTGCGGCCGCCCTCGAAATGCGCGTTCGACAGGCGCGCCTAAGCTCTCCGCGCACGACGTTTTTGTCCGTCGGTCTCGGCGCGGGGCGAGTGGTGGCACATGCCGCTCCACGCGTGTGCCACCCGCTCCGCGCCGATGCGCGCTGCCTGCACCGACGTTCCCGCTGCACAAAATGCTTTGCCGGGGGCGCGAGCCGGTGGAGACAATGACGCGATGGGATGGGTGGCACCGGAAATCACGTTGGAACGCCCCTGGACCGACCACGTGACCGGTGACGAGCGCGCGCTCGCCGACGCCTGGCTCGACTTCCATCGTCAGACGCTGCTGTGGAAATGCGGCGGGCTGACCGGCGAGCAGCTGAAGCTGCGCTGCGTCGAGCCGTCCGCTCTCTCGCTGCTCGGCATCCTCCGGCACATGGCGGAGGTGGAGCGGGACTGGTTCCGGTACCGGTTCGCCGGCGAGCGTCCCGGCTACCTCTACGTCACCGACGACGACATGGACGCCGAGTTCGCCGTGGACGGCGCCGACGCCGAGGCCGACTACGCGACCTACCTCGCCGAGATCGAGGCCGTCCGCCGGACGACGGCGGGACGCTCCCTGGACGAGACGTTCCTGGACCCGCGCCGCGGGATCGAAATGAGCCTGCGGTTCGTGTACACGACCATGATCCAGGAGTACGCGCGGCACAACGGCCACGCCGACCTGCTCCGCGAACGCATCGACGGCGCGACCGGCCATTGACCGTCCCGGGCACGGGACGCGGGAGCCTCGCGGCCGACGCGCGGCCGAACACGTGGAGAGCCCCCTCGCGAGGGGGCCCTCCACGCTCTGAGTTCAGGAAAGGGTCAGGACTTGTCGACCCCGTACAGCGCGACGATCGACGCCCGGGCCAGGGTGTGCGCGGTGATGTTGAACCCGACCACGGCGGGCGAGGCGTCGGAGTCCAGGCCCAGCGACTCGACGTCCAGGGCGTGCACGGTGAACACGTAGCGGTGCGGCTCGCCGGGCGGCGGGGCGCTGCCGCCGTACGCCTTGATCCCGTAGTCGTTGCGGGCGTGCACGCCCACCTTGGAGTCCTCGGTGCCCGCGCCGGTCGGCAGCGACGTGGTGGCGGCGGGAATGTCGAACAGCACCCAGTGCCAGAAGCCGCTGCCGGTGGGCGCGTCCGGGTCGAAGCAGGTGACCGCGAAGCTCTTGGTCTCGGCGGGGAACCCGGACCAGCTCAGGTGGGGCGACCGGTTGCGGCCGGTGAACCCCCAGTCGTCGAACACGTGCTCCTCGGACAGCCGCTCCCCGTCGGCGATGTCGTCGCTGGTCAGCGTGAACGACGGCACCTGCGGCAGGTACTCGTGCGGAAGCGGTGGCTTGGCGGCCATGCGACCTCCTCGTCGGACGACTCGTCAGATGATCTGCTTTCCCACCCTCATCTGTATCAGGGGCGCCCCGCGCGCGGCGGCCCGCACGGCGCGAAAGCGGCCGCGGATGCGAAAACCCGCCCGGTCACGGGGGGATCCGGGCGGGGACGCGCGTCGACGGGGGTTCAGCGGGGGGTCACTTGCCGGTGGCTTCGTTGTAGGCGGCGAGGACCTCCTGGGGGTCGCCGTCCATCTTGATGCGGCCCTCGTCCAGCCAGATGACGCGGTTGCAGGTCTCCTCGATCACGTCGAGGTTGTGGGCGACGAGGAAGACCGCCCCGGCGTTCTTGCGCAGCTCGTCGATCTTGGCCTTGCTGCGGCGCTTGAACTTGGCGTCGCCGGTGGCCAGGGCCTCGTCGATGAGCAGCACGTCGTGGGTGCGGGCCGCGGCGATGGCGAAGCGCAGCCGGGCGCCCATGCCGGAGGAGTAGGTGGACATCGGATAGTCGATGAACCCCGGCTTGAGGTCGGCGAACTTGACGATCTCGTCGTAGCGCTTCTTGGTCTCCTCCGGGGACAGGCCCATGGCCAGGCAGCCCAGGATGATGTTGCGCGAGCCCGACAGGTCGCGCATCAGCGCGGCGTTGACGCCGAGCAGGGACGGCTGCCCGTCGGTGTAGACGGCGCCGCGGGCCGGGGGCAGCAGCCCGGCGATCGCCTTGAGCAGGGTGGACTTGCCCGAGCCGTTGGTGCCGATCACGCCGATGGCGTCGCCGCGGTAGGCGATGAACGACACCCCGCGGACCGCGTGCACCTCCTTCATCTGCGGCCGGTTCTGCCGCCGCAGGATGCGCAGCAGCGCGGTCGCCGCCGTGCCCTTGCCGCCGCCGGAGCTGTAGACCCGGTAGACGATGTGGAGGCCGTCCACCACGACGATCGGCTCGCGGGACGGGTCGATCACGACCTCGGGCTGCGCTCCCGTCACCGCGATCTTCTCCTTGAGCGCCTTAGCCACGGCCGTACCTCTCCTCCGCTCGGTAGAAGTACCAGAATCCGCCGACGAAGGCGACGACGGCCCACAGAACCGCGTACAGCCACAGGCGGGCGTAATTGACGTCGTAGGGGACGAGGTCCTGCCGGAAGCTGCTGATCAGCGCGGTCCGCATGAGCTCGATGTAGACCGCGCCGGGGTTGGCCTCCAGGATGTGCCCGACCCAGGCGTGGCCGTCCCGGTTGAAGCGCTCCACCATCCGCGGGATGAAGAAGAACACCCCGGAGAAGTACAGCCAGGACCGGGTGATGAACGGCAGCAGCTGCTGGATGTCGCGCACGAACGCGCCCAACCGGGCGACGGCCAGGCTGATCCCCACGTTGAACAGCAGCTGCAGCGCGAGCACCGGAACGACCAGCAGCCAGTGCAGGGTGGGCATCTCGCCGGTGGCCAGCACGATCACCAGCAGCACCACCATGGAGATGAGCAGCTGCTGCAGCTCCATGATCACGTAGGCGAACGGCAGCGAGGCGCGCGGGAAGTGCAGCGCCCGGATCAGCGAGAGGTTGTTGCCGACCGACTTGGCCCCGGCGGTCAGCGACCGCTGGGTGAAGGTGAAGACGAAGACGCCCGTGATCAGGTAGGCGGTGAAGTTGTCGATGCCCCGGTTGGTCTGCAGCAGGACACCGAAGATCAGGTAGTAGACGAGCGCGTTCAGCAGCGGGGTGAGCACCTGCCAGAGCTGGCCCAGGCGCGAGGCCGAGTAGGTGGAGGCCGTCTTGGCCGAGGCGAACGCCCAGATGAACGTCCGTCGCTGCCAAAGCTCCTGAACGTATTTGCGCAGCGGAGGGCGGGCGGCGCTGCGTGTCAGCCCGTGCCGTTTGGCGAACTCGGCCAGGGACTCACCGACCCGTCCGTTGGCGAGTGAAGGGTCCGTGAGGGTGCCGACCGGCTCGCCACCCGGGGAGCTGAGCCGTTCCGGGTGACTCATGCCGGGAAGCCTATTGCAGTCCGCCTCGTGTACGGGACGATCGCACGCATGTGACCCCTGATTTGAGATCTTTGGAAACCATGTCCGACTCCTCGGGGATACCCGGGCCATGCAGGCAAATCACCGGCGCGCGTCCGCCCGGCCGACGCCGCCGGGCCGGCCCGAGGACGCGGCGACACGCCGCCGGATCGTATCCCGCGGGCGGCCGCGGCGGGGCTCTGCCGATGGCGGGACCGACGGACGTCCGGGGCGGCCCGCCGTGCCGACCTGCCGGGCCCCATGTACGTTCTATCGCGCGTTGACCGCGCCTTTGCGGCGACCCCCCGATGATCGCCTTTGAGGCAGGCTGCGCTCGGCCTGCCGGCCCGGCGCGGCCAGGGGCGCCGTTGCCTGCGCTGGTCGAGCCGCCCGCGGTCGCCCCAGCGGTGCACGTGCTCTGGTGGGCATCGGGTGCTGTCGGCGGCCGCCGCCGTATACCACGGCGACATGTACGTGGACCGCGACCACTCGCAGCAGGCCGATGCGCGGCGTGGAGGCGCGCTGAACTGACCTCCGTGTCCCCGGGGCCTTGAGCAGGTTTGCGGTGCTGGGGCCGGGTAGGGAGCGCTACACCGCCAGGCTGACAAACACCACGAATCAGGATGATTCGGGAAGATCTCAAGGATGGGGTTATGGCGACAGGCGTTCCTCCCAGTGCGCTGAGCGACCACGATCTCCTGCGGGAGCTGGGGCATCTGTACCAGACCCGGATGGACGCCCTCCGGCACGCGGCCGACCAGGCGTTCGGCGAGCACACGCGGCGGATGAACCAGCTGGAGGCGGAGTACCTGCGGCGCAACCCGTCCCGCGAAATCGATCCCGAACGTCTGCGCGAGGGCGCCCGCGCCCGGTGACCCGCCGGCCGCGGCCGGCGGGTCACCGGGCGCGGCGCGTCCGCGTGAGGCGCCGCGCCCGATGCCGACGCAGGCCGCGCGCAGCGGCGCCGGGCGCGACGTCAGGCAGGGGAGATCGCTCATGACGACCTTCGGTTACTTCCTGAGCTGCGAGGAGCACGACCCCCACGAGCTGATCCGGCAGGCGCGGCTGGCCGAGAAGGCCGGGTTCGAGGCGCTGTGGATCTCCGATCACTTCCATCCGTGGCTGGACGAGCAGGGGCACAGCCCGTTCGTCTGGTCGGTCATCGGCGCGCTGTCGCAGGCCGTGTCGCTTCCGGTGACCACGGCGGTGACCTGCCCGATCGGGCGGATCCACCCGGCGATCGTGGCGCAGGCGGCCGCGACCAGCCAGGTGCTGCTCGACGGGCGGTTCCGGCTCGGCCTGGGCAGCGGGGAGGCGCTGAACGAGCACATCGTCGGGGAGCGCTGGCCCGCGGCCGCCGAGCGGCTGGAGCGGCTGGAGGAGGCCGTCGAGATCATCCGGGCGCTGTTCGGCGGCCGCCAGGTCACCCACCGCGGCCGGCACTTCCGCGTCGACACCGCCCGGCTCTACACGCTGCCGGACGCGCCGCCGCCGATCTACCTGTCCGGGTTCGGGGACCGCGCCGCGGCGCTGGCCGGCCGCATCGCCGACGGCTACATGACCACGAAGCCGGACCCCGGCCCGATCCAGTCGTTCCGCAGCGCCGGCGGCCACGGCAAGCCCATGCAGGCGGGCCTGCAGACCTGCTGGGGGGAGGACGAGGGCCAGGCGGTCAAGACGGCCCACCGGCTGTGGCGCGTCACGCAGATCGAGGGCGAGGCGCTCCAGCTGCTGCCGCTGCCCCGGCACTTCGACCAGCTCGGCGGGCTCGTCACCGAGGAGATGGTCCGCCGGAACGTGCCGTGCGGCCCCGACCCCGAACGGCACGCCGCCGCGATCCGGCCCTTCGTCGAGGCCGGGTTCGACGAGATCTACATCAGCCAGATGGGCCCCGAGCCGGACGGCTTCTTCGAGTTCTACCGCGACCAGGTCCTGCCGCGGCTGAGCTAGCCAAGCCGCGGGCCATGTCTTCCCGCGTTTCCCGGCCGCTCGCCCGCGGGTGCGTGTCCCGCCGGTGAAGCGCGCCCCTCGGCTCGGTAAATCTCGTCGCAGGGGCCGGGCATGCCCGCGTCCCCGCGTGCAACGCTTCCCCGGTGCTTTCGGGGAGGTGTGGCACGAGCATGCCCGGACGACAGGCGAGGCGCAGGAGACGAGCCAGGCGCTCGCGCGGCGTCCGACGCGCGGGCGACGTCCGCGGACCGCGCGCCGCGCGGCCCGGGCCGCCGCCGCGC